>JAMOTK010000069.1 GCA_027062365.1 Sulfurovum sp. | reverse complement strand
AACAGAATTAGAGGATTCATCTCTACCATGAAAAAGAACAATCGTTCGGTGCTTGAGGAGTTGGGTAATGTATTGAAAAATGAAGTTTATCTACCTGTTTTTGTTTGATGCTGAATGGTTACAAAGATTAAACACTTCTAATTCCTTTTATTTTTACTATAAGCTCTTAACGGGGCGTGGGTAAGCAACATCCGATGAGAAAGTTTACTTTTTCATTGGGTGATTGCTTCTCCCACTTGTTGTCTGATGCTAGGCATCAGACGACTAGAGGGCGTTCAGCCCACGCCCCGTTGCTCTGAATGCGTAGCGTTCAGAGCAACTATTTATTCAACCACATTTTAGCGTAAATACCCTTGAAATAGCCGTTATATGGACAAAAAAAGTGTCTATTAATAATGACTATTTAGTTGAAAATCTTATAATTTGACATATTTTTTCTTGTTTGGGTAGTATTTAGCGTATAATTCTTAAATAAAAAGTGTGCTTTTAATACTTTTATGTCCGTTATTGGAACATAAATGAGCAATAATTATTTATATTCCATTAAAAGAGCATACATGAGCTTAAAATATAAGGGGTACATGATGGAGATTACTCGTTCTAATCTGTCCCTATACTGTGAAGAAAAGAAGTTAAGCTGTAACACTACGCACTACTATAACTGTAATTTTTTCTTAAGTGATGCACTTGCCCTCTATATTTTAGGATAATCTGTTAAAATACGATAATCAATTTAAAGGCACACTTATGTTTGGCATCGGCTTTACCGAATTACTTCTTGTTAGTATCATCGCAATCTTGTTTTTAGGACCAGATAAACTCCCTGGGGCATTGGTCGATATGGCCAAATTTATAAAAAGCGTCAAAAAAACAATCAGTGAAGCCAAAAACTCTTTGGAAGAAGAGGTCAATATAGCCGATCTCAAAGAAGAAGCATTAGACTACAAAAAACAGCTTGATGATGCGACAAGTGAACTTAGAGGATTTAAAAATCTCTCCTTTGATGACTTTGACAATGATGTAAGTTATGAAGATGAAGTCTCTACTAAGTCTCCACAAGAGTTAGCAAAACAAAAGAAAAAAACACAAAACAAAACAACAGAAGAAGCCTCACCTGTTAGCACACAAGTAGAAGCCAAAAATGAACTGGTGACATTTAAGAAAAAAATCGTAGAAACCCCTACTCCAACAAAAGGAGATGCATAATGTTTAGTGACTTAAAACCCCATCTTATAGAACTTAGAAAGAGACTAGGTCTCTCTGTTCTTTCTATCTTTATTGCCTTTATCGTAGCGTTTACCTTTCATGAGATAATATTAGAATGGATTACTGCTCCACTCAATGAAGCCTTAGAACAAGTAGCCCATATATCCAAAAAGGCTGCTGATGGAATGGTCACTACGCACCAAGTAGGAGGTGCATTTTTTGTGGCAATTAAAGTCTCTTTTTTTGCTGGTTTATTAGGTGCTTTACCTTATATACTCTATCAATTATGGCTTTTTATCTCCCCAGGTCTCTATAGCAATGAAAAGAAAATGGTTATTCCTTTTGTAGCAGGTGGGTCAGTGATGTTCTTTATCGGTGTGATGTTTGCATACTATGTGGTTACACCCTTTGGATTTCAATTTCTTATTACTTTTGGTTCATTTCTCTATACTCCTTTGATAAATATAGAAGACTATGTAGGATTTTTTACCAAGATACTTATGGGCTTTGGTATCTCTTTTGAGCTTCCTGTTTTTGCTTACTTTTTGGCACTTTTAGGGTTGGTCACAGACAAAACACTCAAAGAGTTTTTCCGTTATGCTGTACTGATTATCTTTGTATTAGCAGCACTTCTAACCCCTCCTGATGTACTCACTCAGCTTCTTATGGCGGCACCACTTATCTTACTCTATGGTGTTTCTATACTCATCGTAAAAATGGTCAATCCTCATATAGAAGAAGAGGATGAGGACGATGAAGATATTAGCGTTTAATGTCTTTAGATTTACATACCAAGAACTATGACTATACCCTTCCTCAAGGGTATATAGCCACTTCTCCTGTCTACCCTAGAGACCATGCAAAACTACTGGTCTATGATAGAAAAACAGAAAAAATTACCCATACTACCTTTGCACATCTTTTAGAGTTTGTACCCCAAAAGTGTAGTATATTTCTCAATGATACACGTGTCATAAAAGCACGTATCTTTGGGAAAAAGGCAACCATAGGCATGAGTAAAGAAGGCATCATTCAAGGAGGAGGAAGTGTAGAGCTTCTTTTTAATAAACCCTTAGATAGATATCGTTCACTCGTCATGATACGTGGCAAAGTCAAACAAGGCACAAAGCTTTATTTTAAAGATAATTTAGTCGCTACAGTTGTAGATTTTCATGAAGATGGCTCACGCATAGTCACTTTTAGCCATCAAGACAAGGAGATATGTTTTGAAGACTTAGTCTTGGTCTTAGATAAGATAGGACATCTTCCTTTACCTCCGTATATGCAACGAAAAGACACAGAAAAAGACGAAACCGATTATCAAACCCTTTTTGCCAAAAATGCAGGGGCAGTAGCTGCACCTACTGCTTCGTTACATTTTACAAAATCTTTATTGGAAAAACTGAAACAAAAACATCCTACCTACACAGTGACACTCCATGTAGGTGCGGGTACATTTAAGCCTGTAGATACCTCTAAGATATTAGACCATCCCATGCACTCAGAACACTTTTATATCCCTAAGGTCTCAGCAGAGGTATTACAGAGTTCAACACCTATCTTGGCAATAGGCACAACCGTTACACGTACACTAGAGTATTATGTACGTACACAACAAAAAGAAGGCGAATGTAACCTCTTTTTAAACCCTTCTAATCCACCTCAACGTGTCACACATCTACTTACTAACTTTCATCTCCCTAAAAGTACACTCATTATGCTAGTGAGTGCTTTTATCGGTAGAGAAAAAACATTAGCACTCTATCAAGAAGCCATAAAAAAAGAGTATCGTTTCTTTTCTTATGGGGATGCCATGCTTATTTTATAGTAGCTCTTTGATACTACGTTTATACATCCAATAAATACCCATCTATAGAATTTATCAACTTCTCTAATTCAAAGCTATAGGCTTGGGTATAATTGGCTAAAAGTGTCTCTTTTTTATAGAGTATGAGTTGTAATATTTCTGTACTTAAGACACTCATATCTTTGGCACCTATTGCACCTGTGATACCTCTCATATCGACACAAAGCATCTTGATTTGAGCATAGCGATGTTCTGCTACAAGTGTCGTAAATACTTGATTACTGTGACCATACGCTTCACTAAATTCTTTAAGTACTTCTATATAAAGGGCTTCACTGTTACTAGAATGTTTAATCCCTACCTCAATATCTATGCCATCATATTTTTTAAAAATACGTCTTGGGGCTACTTTAGGCATAATCATTTCTATCTCTGATTTATCTGTAAGATACATCATAAATACAGTATAGAGTTTCCCTATATTTAAGGGCTTAGATAAAAAAGCATTAATACCTGCATTAAACATCTTTTTGACTTCACTATCTAGTACTAACGCTGTAAATGACACAATAGGTAATTCATCAAATTGAGGGTCAAGTCGTATCATTTGTGTGGCTGTATATCCATCCATAATAGGCATATTAATATCCATAAGCACAAGGTCAAAGGCGATAGTACCTTCTTTGACTATATCTACAGCTTCTTGCCCATTGTTGACTACAGATATTTTCATATCTGATAGATGTAAGATATTGATGAGTACTTTTTGATTGATAAGATTATCTTCTACAATTAAAAGATGTTTATCTTTAAACTTTTTAAAGCTCTCTTGTGTAATATCTTTCGCTTCAATAATATTTACTTTATGTGTAAGCAGAGATGTTTTAGATTTACTTTTTTCATTCGTGAGGCTAGGGGCTACTTTTTTGTCTTTTGTCTTTTTATCTACATATAGATTGATAATCAATTCAAAAATACGTTCTTGATTGAGAGGTTTAAAGAGATATAAATCAATAATCTCTCCTACAAATGTCCCTTTGTTTTCGCGTAACAAAGAGTTTAGGGCTATGACTTTTATATCTTTTTTTCTTTTTATCTTTGTGAGGGTATCTACAAGTTCTAATTCAAAGAGACTTTGACTCAATACGATAATATCAAAAATAGCAAGGTCTGGTCGTTCTCTTTTGAACTCACATTCGGAAAGTAAGGTCACTTCATGCCTAAAGTATGCAAACATTTTTTTGATAGCCAAAGAAGCATTATAATTATCATCTACAATAAATACTTTTTTCTCTATCAGACCTTTTTGAGGTAAACGATATTTTCTTTTATTGGCTTTGTCAAAAATTTTCAAAGGGATAGCAAGGGTAAAAGTATTTCCTTTTCCTAAGGTACTTTGTACATCAATACTACCATTCATAAGCGTCACCAATTCATTGGCAACAAAAAGTCCTAATCCTACATACGACCCCAAAGATTCATCATAATAAGGCTTAAAAAGTTTGGCTATAGATTCATCGCTTAACCCTTCTCCTGTATCGGTTACAATAAACTGCATCTCTATCATATCACCATGGGTGTCAAACATTGAAATTTCTAATTTCACTTCACATACATCTGTTTGATTCATTTGGTATTCAAGAATACTTTCTAACACTTTTCCTAAATGAAGCGAATCCCCTACAAGATGGCGTGGAACATTTTTGTCAATATCAAATATAAGTTCAGAATTACTCCCCGAAAACTTAGTACAAATAGCTCCTGAGACTTCATTAAGGATATTATTGATATTAAACTCTTCATTTACTATCTCAACTTTGGAAGATTTCAGACGTAAGTATGAGATTAAGTCATTGGTCACATCTAAGAGTCTATTCTCAACATTGCTAAACATCTCTTCTTTTTTTTCTATCGTTACAGCAGGGGTATTGAGTACTTGTCTTCCTTCTTCTAGGGTTTTAACTGCAATATCATGAATATTTTCACTCATAGTAGTCAGTAACATATTTTGGTTTTCTTCCATCTTTTGTTGCTTATCCAATAAAGATTGATGCAAAGATGTGAGTTTACTTGACTGTTTTGATGATAAAAATAAAATCAAAATACTTACACATGCCAATGAAAACAAGGCAATCCAAAGTAACATATTGTCATTTTCCATGATTCTCTCTCCCTAAAACAAGTAATATAATCTAGTTAGATATTTTATCAAAAGTGTTTAACTTTTGACTTAAATTTAAAGCTTCATACCTGTTAAATAAATTTATTTTATGATACTATATAGATGAAGATGTTTTATAACAAAGGATATATAATGAATAAAAAGATTTTAATAGCTATCGTCATATACTGTTTTAGCGTGTTGTCTTATGCCAATACACACAATAATCAAGCGATGTCAGAACGTCAGATTCATAAAATGGACAGTAAGATGAGCCAACATAAAGCAAAAAAACGTCATTTTTCTTCCCAAAAAGAGTTTAGACAAACTAAGCAAAGAGGATATGATAAGCATAAGACTTCAAAGCATAAAAGTTATAATCAAAATAATTATAGCCCAAATAACTATAACCAACATAGCTATCAAGAAAATTACCCTTCACATAACAGACAACGTGGATATAGACAAAGTAAAAGAGGATGGATACTAGCATACACCTATGATAGAGCCTCATTTTATGATTCTTATGGATACTTTTATGGGTATTTCAATCGTCATGGATACTACTTTGAAGATGTTTTTTATCGCTATGATAGACACTACAACTATAGAGATAGAATCAGAGGAAAATCATTGTTTCAACATAGATACTATATGCCTGACAATGCTAGATACTATGGTTTTGGTAGATAATGAAACGAGCAAGTATCGATGTAGGACTCAAACGTATCGGTGTGGCTATTTGCCTAAGTGCTGATATAGTCATACCTCAAAATGCTATCTTACGTAAAAATCGTAACCAAGCAGCACGTGATGTCAATACTTTTTTAAAAGAGTGGGAGATAGAGCAACTCATCGTGGGTCTTCCCCTAGATGCCCTAAGCTCCGAAGAGATGCAAAGACGTATCAAGCACTTTGTCTCCCTACTTGCACTGACTATCCCTGTAGTCTATCAAGATGAGCAAAGCTCTAGCGTAGAAGCCAAAGAGCTGACCAAAGGTATCTTTAGACATAAAAAAGATGGAAAGATAGACTCCATCGCTGCTAAAATTATCTTAGAAAGATATTTGGCAAAATCTTAAAGTTTACAATCTCGCTGTAAGTTTTGCTTTAAGCTTTTGGATACGCTGATAGGCTTTGTTGATGCTTTCTTCTTTGACTTCCCCTGCTTGTATAAGTCCCATAATCATCTCTACCAATACTTTGGTACTTTTGACTTTTTTAGGGTCAAGCTGATTGCCGATGAGTAAGATGTCATCTCCTGCGTTGATAGCCAGTTTTAGTGTATTACGCAATCCATATTTTTTGCTAATAGCACCCATTTGTAAATCATCCGTAATCACCACACCATGATACCCAAGCTTCCCACGCAAGAGCTTTGTAATGGTTGAATAAGAGAGACTAGCAGGATACTTTTTGTCTAGTTTTTTGTTAAAGACATGGGCTACCATCACAGTATCTGCTTTATCTTTGAGTAGTTTGTACGGTGCTAATTCTACTTTTTTCCATAGGTGTGTCACATCGACAAAACCTTTATGTGTATCCCCTACAGAAGAGCCATGCCCAGGGAAATGTTTTAAAGAGGTAAGTACACCATGGCTATGCATGGCATCAATAAACGTAGAAGCATAAGATGCTACAAGTTGAGGGTCTTTGCCAAATGAGCGTCCTAGACCATGAATGACATGATTTTTTATATTAATATCCAAATCAACCACAGGGGCTAAATCATAGTTAATCCCTACCGAGGCTAACTCTGCACTCATTTTAGTATAGGTTGCTCTAATTTGACTTTGATCCATTTTTACAACATCAGACGATTTAGGGAACTTACCATAAAACCCATATTTAGATTTGAGCCTTTGGACTTTTCCACCCTCTTGGTCAACAGCAATCAACAGCTTACCATCAGAAGAACACTTTTGTAATTGTGCTGTCAATCGCTTTAATTGACTTTTGGTAGCAATATTTTTGGGTTCTTTTTTATTAACAGGGTTATAATCAAACAGTATCACCGCCCCTACATGGTAGAGTTTAATATCTTTACATATCTGACTTTTGGGTGTCGCTGTCGTTCCATGAAAGCCTAGCATTAACATCTGCCCTACTTTGTGTTCTAAAGAGCGTGTCTGTGTCGCCATACTTACTATAGGCAAAGCCAAACCTAAGGTGATTAAAAATGTTTTTATCATAAACGTAATTCCTTTTATATTATTTTAACTATTATTATACACTCTATTAGTATTCAGTTAACCTTATAACACTATAATACACTTACAAGAGCATCAGGTTTAAAGTAAATTTTAGTCTCCTTCCTTTTTTACTAAAAATTTATTTTATTATTTTTCCCTCCCTCCCTTTTTTAGCCTGATGCTCTTTAATCCTCTTTTATACAAATCTTTTATAAAATAATCTCCAATTACACAATATTTACATATTCATAGTGTATAATAAGCCAAATTAATACTCTAATCAAAAGGCTCACTTATGAGAAAACTACTGACTACACTTTTATTCGTTGCACTCACCTCCTTCGCTCAAGCAGAAGACGCACCCTCTGTTCAAATGTCTATGACAGATATCACAGGGAAAACATACCAAGTCACAGGTACAAAAGAAGGCTTTAATATTAAAGGTCTTGAAGGCAAAGTTGTCTTTTTAGAATTTTTTGGGCATAAATGTCCTCCTTGTTTGGCTTCTATTCCTCATTTGATTCACTTACAAAAAAAGTATCCCAATAAATTAGCAATTGTTGCCATAGAAGTACAAGGATATAACCAAGCCCAAGCCCAAAACTTTGCAAAAGAAAAAGGGATAAACTATACAGTAGTATCACAACAAGATGCCCCAGACTTTGTAAACTATGTACAACGAAGAGCCCAATGGCAAGGTAGTATCCCTTTTCTTGTAGCATTAGATACCAAAGGTGATGTACAATTTGTCCAAGCAGGTATGCTTTCAGAAACTCAATTAGAAGAGCTTATTACTAAACTCTCTATCGTCAAAAAATAATACAAAATTATCTATAAAGGGATTATTGTGAAAAAAATACTATTACTTACATTGGTAGGAGGCTCACTCCTCCTAGCAGAGACACCAAGCAATGAAGATGCATTTTCTACTTACCTTAGTAAAGCTGTCCAAAGTGTAGAAGATGCCAGAAAAGATGCCCTAGACGCACTCAATACAATGATAGAAAGAGTAGATGCTACAGAAAACAATGCTACAGAGAATAACACTACAGAAAAATCTGTCTCTACCCAAATTGTAGAGACACAATCTCTAGCCGTTATTGCAGAAAATACAGCGACCGTAGAGATAGCCAAGACAAATGCCATCGCCCAAATTTCTAAAGCAGTGGATGCCATAGATACTTCTACTAAAGAAACCCATAAAGCCGTAAAAGCCTCTTCTTATAAAAGCATTATCGAAGCCATAGCCTCTGTAGAAATAGCCAAAGCCAAAGCAGCAAAACATATTACCCAAGCCACACAACGTGTTGAAGTAAGTAAAAGTTATCCTCAAAGTATTCCTCATGAAGAAGAGACACTCAGTATCGCCAAAAATATTTCAGCAGTAAAGATTGCTCAATCTGTGGCTAAAGTAGAAGTGGCAAAGTCCAATTCTTATATAGAAATAGCCAAATCATCTATGAAAGATATCATGCCAACACTCTCTAGTAAAAATAAAGAGAAGATAGAAAACATCAAAGCTGAAGCCACTGCTAAAATCTCTTCTTATCTCACAGAAATAGAAGTATTAAAAGCAGAGATAGAAGCCAAAATAGCCAAAGAAATAGCCAAAGTTGAAGTAGCTACGAGTAATATACTTACAAGTGAAGCTAAATAATACCACACTACGTCAAACACACGATACCATTTTGTATCGTGATAATACCTTCAAGTTCAGCTTCATAAACCCTCTCTCCAAACCTTTCAATTGTTTGGTCAAGGGTAGGTAAAGTCTGACAAAAGTAAAAAAAGTCATCTCTTTCTAACCCTTCATTTGCCACTTGTCCAAAACGTGAAGCAAAGGCTTCTATGTCATGTATTGCTTTGGCTTCACCCTTTTGAAGTAGGCTATTTGTACCCTCACTCTCACCCAATCTATGAGGCAAAACCCATATCTCTTTTCCCATTTTACGTGCAAGCTCCACCGAACGCATAGAACCACTTTTTAAGTCTGCTTCAGTGACGATAAGTATATCACCCAATGCCACCACCACTTCATTACGCACCACAAAACTCCATGATGTAGCCTTAAACCCATCTTCAAATTGACTCAACAGCAACCCTTGGGATTCTATCTCTGCTATAAGCTTGGCATTCACCACAGGGTAGCGAATATCTAAGCCATTTGCCACCACAGCAATGGTATTTTCTACTCCAGCCCCTCCATGAGCGATAGCATCCACACCCATCGCCACACCAGAAACGACACATACCCCACGAGAAGCCAATGCTTTGGCTAGTGTATAGGTAACCTGCTTCGTATAAGTAGAAGGTCTTCGTGTCCCCACGATAGACACCTTAGGACGCATAAGTAACTCTGTATTTCCTCGTGAAAAGACAGCCTTAGGATACTTTTTCATCGCTTGTAATTCTGGTATTTTTTCTTGGATAGTTAAGGTTATCATAACATCAACCCCCACACAAAATATGCCACGATAGACACCACAGCAATGGCTATGATATTGAGTTTAAATCCCATACTTGCCATCTGCTTGATACGTATCACACGCGAACTCATCACAATAGCATTAGGAGGTGTGGCAATAGGTAGCATGAAAGCAAAAGAAGCTGAGACGGTGGCTACCAATAAGAGTATTGTCCCTTCTGTTTGGGGCATGGTCTTGGAGAGTTCATAAAAGATAGGAATAGCGATAGACGTTAACGCTGTATTGCTCGTGACCTCCGTAGAAAAAGTTACAAAAAGTGCCACCACTACCAACATCCAAAACAGAGGTAAAGTAGAGACAACATGAAGTCTCAGAGCAATTTCAGAAGCCAACCCCGTTTGCATAAATGCAGCTGCAATAGAGAACCCTGCCCCAAACAAAAAGATAATCTCATAAGGCATATTGCGTGTATCTTCCCATGTAAGCTCTCCAATAGTGGGGACAAACATCAGTAATCCAAAGCCCAATAAAAGCAATTTTTCATCCAAAGCCACCCCTAGTAATTGCTTAGCAAAAGTATTAAAAATCAATACCAAAGACAACACTATCAAGATACCATAAAGCTTTTTTTGTGCCGTATCCAAAACCCTTGCCTCATGACTGATACTCTCTACACACTCATCACACACTCCCATAGAAAGAAGATAAGGCACAATAAGCAACATCAATCCTACTAGAGGTAACATGAGCATCATCCACTCTCCAAATGCCAAAGTAGGTATCTGATGCTCTTCTAAAAATCCCAATAATATCAAATTGGGTGCTGTACCAATCGGTGTCAAAATCCCCCCGATACTCGCACCATACGCCGTGGCCAATAAAAACCGAACTTTAAGCTTGATATTATCAGACAAAAATAAGGCGATAGGCATGAGCATAAGGGTAATAGTCGTATTGGACAAAATCGCAGAGAGCAACGCAGAAGTGATAGCCAAAGCATAGATAATCCCCCTAGCAGTCTGAGGAAAAAAGCCCAAGATTTTTGCCGAAAAGTATTTGTGCAACCCAATCTTTTCAATAGCAATCGCCAACATAAATCCACCCAAAAATAAGAAGATAATAGACTTAGAATAATTTGCCGTCACCATCGTAGTATCCAAGATTCCAAAAGCAGGGAAAAGCAAAATAGGCAACATCGAAACCACCCCTAAAGGCAAAGATTCATTCGTCCAAAGCGTCACCAAAAAAGCCACCAATCCAATCAATACAGACTGTTGTACCGTAAAAACAATCAAAGAAAGGGCAAAGAAAATACCCCCAATAACAATAGCAATATATATCCCTCGCATAATTCAACCTTATATAAAATAACTTGGATTATAGCATATAAAAACTTCACTCATTTAAATCATAAACTTCACTCACACAACCTCCAAATGCCTAATAAAATCAATCACTTTTTTATCACTCATTTCACAGGGTTTGAGGAGTCCATTTTTGATGCTTGTAAAGTAGTTTCCACTGACGATGTCTTTGCCTTTGAGTTCTTTGGCATATATTTTTATGATTTTATCATTGGCATAAAGGTGTTTACTAAGTAGATATTTTGAGCCGTGGTAAAAGACGGGGTATGTGCCTTGCTTTAGGGAGAGTAGTTTGGTTTTGTAGTCATGTTTTGAGGGTGTCATGAGTAGGAGGAGAAGAGAAAAGGCTTATGCCTAGTCTCTGTCGTTTTTAGTTAGTATCTTGGTCTACTATTTTACCAGCAGAAATCCAAGGCATCATTTCTCTTAGAGAGTTCCCTGTTTTTGTAATCAGTTTTTCTCTGTCATTGGTTCTTTCTGCGTTCATTCTTGGGTATCCTGCTTGACCTTCTAAGATAAAGTCTTTGGCAAATCTACCATCTTGAATTTCTGTTAATATATCTTTCATTGCTTGTTTAGACTCAGCATTGATGACACGTTTACCTGAAACATAATCCCCATACTCAGCCGTATTTGAGATAGAATAACGCATATCAGCAATCCCACCCTCAAACATCAAGTCAACGATAAGTTTAAGCTCATGAAGACACTCAAAATACGCCAATTCTGGAGCATAACCAGCTTCTGTAAGTGTTTCAAACCCTGCTTGAACCAGTGACGTTACACCACCACAAAGTACAGCTTGTTCTCCAAATAAATCTGTTTCAGTTTCATCTTTAAAAGTAGTTTCGATAATCGCAGTTCTACCACCACCAATAGCAGACGCATAAGAAAGAGCCAATTCTTTGGTCGTGCCACTTGGGTTTTGACCCACAGCGATAAGGTCTGGAATACCACCACCTCTTACAAATTCACTTCTTACAGTATGCCCTGGAGCTTTTGGTGCAATCATCGTTACATTGATGTCAGCTCTTGGGTTGACTCTTCCATAATGGATATTAAAACCATGTCCAAAGGCAATCGTTGCACCTTCTTGGAGGTTTGGTTCAATTTGCTCTTCATAAATCTCTTTTTGGTTCTCATCAGGAAGCAAAATCATCACCACATCACCCTTAGCAGAAGCCTCTGCTACAGTCAATGTTTCAAACCCTTTAGCAACAGCCTTGTCCCATGAAGCACCATCTTTTCTAAGACCAATGACTACATTGACACCAGAATCTCTAAGGTTTTCTGCATGTGCGTGACCTTGTGAACCAAAACCAATCATTGCTACTGTTTTTGATTTAATGATAGTTAAATCACAATCTTTATCATAATATACATTTAAACTTGACATATTTTATCCTTCATACATTGAAAATTTTACGCGATTATACCTAAATAATACTTATTATCTTGATTTCTTTAGAAAACTCTCTTTTTATTTACTTACATTTTCATCTTATTAGAAAAAACTTATCGGCTTTTTTACGATAGTATATCTCTAAAGATTTAGGCACAATTATACCTCTACAGAGTATTTACAAACACTAGAAATATTTTCAATACTATCACTAGAAGTATTTTTAATCATACAACTCTTGATAATCCCCTCTTTTTGATTGGCTTCAATATCTAAAATTACTTGCATTTTTTATCCTTTAAGAGGGGATATTATATATAATAAAAGGTTTTATTTTGCTGTTTGTATGCTATATGTATTAGAAGTTAAAATATTCTACGGTAAATGGAATTGTGCAGAAGATGAGTAGATGATATGGGTACATTTACCTGACTCTTATACTTTACTAATATATATTAGAATGTACCAAAATGATACTCATATCTAATACTATGCTATTAGTTATTTAGCCTTCTCTATTTTATATATTGTTTTTATCCAACTTTCACTTAGTTTATATTTTTTGGCAACTTTTTTTATAGTTAATCCATTATCAATATCTTTTAAAATTGCTTTATTTCTTTCTTCTTTATTATTAAATTCTTTTGCAGAAATACTGTTATCATTATTAAGTATACAACGATATGGTAATTTAAATTTACCCCAAAGGGTATCAATAAACATATTGATATGTTGTATTATCTCATCAGATTGTTCTCCTAGTTCTACAGTGACTAGTAGAGTTATCTCCCAAAAAGCTCCATCTATATCTCTTTTATGTTCTGATGTAATTCTAGGTACATCTAGTAAATCTAGTGAAGCATGGTCAAAGTCTTTCTTTCTTTGTGTAGAATCATCATTGTCTTTGAGTTCCCACAATTGCTTAGCTAGTGCAAAGTAATAGTAGTTAATATTGACTAAATAAGATGACATATTTTTAATATCTTTATTTCCAATATCTTTAAATGCTTCATGTTTTCGCTTAATAAGATATTTATCTATATGATATTTTAATTTCTTTTCTTTTTTATACTGATATAGAACACTATAGATAGATACTATCAATTTTTTAATAATAGCTAACTCTTTATCATTTAATTCTGTAGAGTCATATTCCTTGATAAGTTTAAAAACTTTATCAAGAGATACTTTCTTTTGTTCTTTTTCTGGTTGCTTCTTGATGTAATCAAATATTTTGTTTATTAAATTAGATACTTCTTTTTCTTCTTCATAATCTTTTAATTTATTTATAGATGAATCTAAAAAAACTTTTCCTTTTATATTTTTTATATATGTTTCTATGTTTAATTTAAAATTATTAGATTCTATAAGATTTATAAATTTATTTATATTTATATTATATTTATATTTTTTATATAAGTCTTCAATATTTTTATATATATTTTTATATTCATTTTTAACAAAATTAATCTGATTTTTTAGATTTTTTATTATATCTAAATAATTTTTATCTTCTTTATCTTCAAAATTCTTTTTAAATTCTCTATTAAATTTACTATTGATTTCATTTATAAAATAATTCTTTATGGTATTGTCTTTTGTGGTATTAATATATTCAATTATAGTATCAATATCCTTTTTACATTTTTCATTACATTTATTAAGATCAAGAATATCATTTAAAAATTTTATACCTACACACTCAGGACTCTCATCCTCTGATTTAGAAGGTAAATCGTTCCATATAATATCTATTAACTTTGGAATAAAATTTTTAAGAGCATCATCATTATTAATATATTTTTTAGTAATATCTTTTAATTCTTTCTCTATATCTAGATTATTTAGTTTATCCTTTAAATTTTCTTTATTTATTTCACTTGGATCTTTTATATAATTTTCTATACGATCATTAGTATCTTTATAATCTTTACTTAAGTCAGCAATTTTATATTTATCAAAAATCTCTACATCAGTTAAAGTATCTTCTGTAAATCTAGGTTTTTTTACTCCTGTAGCTGTAAATGCAGCCAATAGTAAAACCTTTTCTGCTTCTCTAGGTATGCTTTTATCATGATTTGTATCGGGGACATAAATGGTAATTCTCTCTCTATAGTCCAATGTTGGTTGTGTATAGTTTGTTATGATAGATTTTTTCAATGTCTCATGGGGTATGACTAGATGAGCATTTGAAGATATGCCATAAAAAGTAGTAGCTCTAAAACCTATTGTATCTACAGCAAGCATCTCACCATCGTCTATTCTAACTCTCTCTCCTTCATCAAATGGTGGATCTATCTTGAGTGATAATCCAGTAAAGTAGTTTTCTAAAAGATTTCTAGTAGCAATCATTATTAGCGTACCAAAGAGAGCTAAAAATATACTAAGTGGTAGGTAGTCAGAGAGAGTTCGACTAGCAGTAGCAAACTTTGGAGTTTTATCAGATTTATTTTGATCAAATACATAATAATTCATAAGTATATTGCAGTGTGTTACAGAGAGGCTAGTATCATTTTTATCATAAGTATCTGAAGCTAAAAATTCTTGACACTCTTTTTGAATATAACTAGGTACATTGAATGTATCACTATTATTATAGTCTATGCAATATCTATAAGTTTTACTAAGATGATTGGTGTTTCCAGATTTTTCCTTACTCATTTTTTCTTGTAAGTATGGTCTACACTCATTATATGACTTAGATAGATTTGGGTAATTGATAAAAAGCGTACCATATAGTAGTATAATAGTAAAAATAGATAACATAAGGTAACTAAAAAATTTAGCAAACTCAGGAGGTATAGAGTAGATATTATCTTTATGGTCATCATATACTTGTATGTATAACTCTATAACATATTGAATAAATAGTAATCCTAATGAAAATAAAAAGAGTAAAAAGATTATCTTTATAGAAAATATACCAAAAATTACATCATCTTTAAATTCATATGCCAATAGTGCTGGTATGGTATTTAAGTCCATAATAGGAAGCATGAGACTAGCAATAAAATGAAAAGCATTATTGTACTCTATTCCTGAATTAGATAGTAGTGCTATACTAATACTTAATAATAGTATAGATACTAAAAAAGTAGATGTATAATAAGATAAGTTTTTTGAGAAAACACCACTATGTGTATGATTTGAACCAACCCATATTTTTAACTTATCAAATTTTTCATAGGTGTAATAAATATAACTTAGTGGTACTATCAAAAATAAAGTAGCAATACCTAATGCAAACATTAATACATCATTATATTCTATAAGATTAAAGATGCTTACATCTAAATTTGGAAACTGAATTTTTAAATTTAGAATGACCCATTCAATAAACATAGTAATTATAACAAAAATAATAAGAAAATATATAGTTTTAAATAAACTTTTAAAGGCAATTGTAAAATTCATATTGTAATTAATCATCTTAAATTTACATACAATGTTTGCTAATAATTTCTCTTCTTCTAAATAGTTGTTTTTATTTTTATTATTTTTTTCTTTATTTAACATATAAAGGCTACTTTGAAATGTATGAAAAAGATTTATATAATGCCTGACATTTGATATATCTGAAAAAGTAATTTCATCATGTTTTGGTTTGTACTCCATAGTTTCTATGAAATTATTTTTTTTTGCTAAGCTATATGACTCTTTCCTATGTTCTGTAGAAAATATATTAATTATTTTTTTCCAACTAGTTTCATTTACTTTAATACTATTTATATCTTTACTATTACTCCATAACTCTTTAATACAAGTAGTATCTGATCCTATATCACTTGCTTTTTTATTAATTAGATATGAAATTATTTCTGTAGATAAGAATTTTTTTATTTTATATGGAAATAATTTAAATAAGAATTTTAAAAATTTCTTAAAGAATTTTGAAAATTTCTTAAATGATTTAGGTAATATAAAAGTAATTATAAGTACAAAAAGGGTAAATAGCAGAGTCATAAACTCGCTTGTTCTATATACAGAGTCAATATAAATACATATAGAAAATAGTAAAACTACTATTAGAATACGAATAAAAATAATCATAAATTTGCCTTTTTAGTACAATTTAATATATTTATCAATCACCTTAGCCAAGAAAATAAGACTAAATTAAAGATAATGTAAAGTTTTTGTTATCATCAAAAAAAATCGTAACCATTCAGCATCACTCCAAAAAACCTCTAATTAGAGTATATTTATGTACTTTTTAGCTTAAACAATAAGCTTTTTCTATATTAATAGTGACTTTTTATTTAAAATAGATATTAGTTTAAGAAAAAATTGTTGTATGCTGAATGGTTACAAAAAATCATATAAGATAATAACTATTTCACCCCAAAATCTCACCCAAAATAGACACAATTTCATCTAACTCTTCAGGGAGGTGGTATCTTTTGGTGCTTTCGTGGATAATGTGATTTTTTCGGTCTAGTATGACAAAAATCCAATTTGTGCCGATGGTGACAATGCCGTAGATGTCTTTGCTTTGGTCGTCAATGAGTTTGTCTAGGGCGATGAGTTCTATGGCTAATTGTTTTACGCCAGAGATTAAGTCCATGTTTTGGGCTTCTATGATGACGAGAGAGTTTTTTTGATTGTCTATGTAATAGTCTAAAACCCCTCTAAGGTTTTCAGTGAAATAGATGCTTTTTTCAGATTTTATTTTGAAATCATATTGTGCCAATAAATCTAAGAGTATGGGGGCGATGAGAAATTCTCTAATGGAGATTTCACTTTGTAGAGGGATAGAGGTCAAGACTAGGTCTAGTTGATTTTTGAGGTTTTGTGAGCTTTGGGTGATGTTGATGTCTTTGATAAAAGTCTTGCCCCTCGTATAGGTATAACCAAATTCTTCTACGAGTTCATCTATATCTATATTGAGTTTGAAATAATCACTAAAAGATAGGGAACTATTTTGTATATCTATTTTTTTGTTGAGCATATCAATCCATTTTGAACTTTAGTTAATTTGATTATACCTATTCCACCCTTTAGTATCTTTTAGCTCAAATTATATCAATAACAAAAACATGATATATGGAACGAGTAAACTATATTTATATATTTACATAATAAACCATTGGTTTATTAAATTTTAAGCCTTATCATTATATAATAAACCACTAGTTTATAAAAGGAATATAAAGTGCCAATTGTAGTTAATAAAGAAGAAAAAATAAAAAAACTATGCGAACAAGCATATACAGAACTCCTCCAGAAAGGGGTTGATAACTTTTCTTTAAATAAGTTTGTATCATCTATTGATATCTCTAAAGGACAATTTTATCATTATTTTTCAACAAAAGAGGAGTTGATTTTTGAAGTGATGTCACAAAAATCTTTAGAGATGATTGAAATTGCTAATATTTATATTGACAAAACAGAATCATTAATAGATAAATTAGCCATGCTCTTTTCAATTTATGTTAGTGATGATAACGAATCAGCAAATTTTAGAAAATTGATGTTAGATATGTTTCATATCTATATGCACTCCAATGACCCTCATGTTAAACAGTATAATCGTGAATTATATGAATGGATAGACCAAAAATTAAAAGAGATTTTTGATGCAACAGCCAAAAAAGAAAATTTTGATATTCAAACACCTATATTGGTAAAAAGTATTTCTGCAACAGCAGATGGTATGTATCTTAGATCTTTAATGGTAGAGAGTTATGATTTAAAAAATGAGTTAACTCAATACTTAATTGAGATAGAAAAATTAATTATAAGGAAAAAATGATGCACTGGATATACTTATTTGGAGCGATTCTTTTTGAAGTGATGGGAACACTTTCTATAAAGCAAACAACACTAACCAACAGTTATTATTGGGGTACAGCAGTGGCTGTTTTTTATATCATATCTTTTACACTTATTGGATTTGCAATTAAAAAAATTGATATGGGTACAGCTTATGCTATATGGGCTGGTTTTGGTACTGCGTCAATTGTAATTTTAGGTTGGTTACTTTTTAAAGAATGTATGACCATACAAAAAGTAATCGCAGTTGTATTAATAATAATTGGATCAGTTATGCTTAAAATGCAACATGCCTAATCTGTGAATATTAAATATTATGAAAATAACGAAGGATACATAAATGAACTATAAAAAATAGTAACCATTCAGCATAAAAGAAAAAAGCAAAGGAGAGTAGTTTAAAAGTAATTTTTTGATATAGTAAGGGATATATAGTAAGAGGAGTTTTTTATGCATAATCAAGATGAGATGTTAAGAGACAT
>JAMOTK010000068.1 GCA_027062365.1 Sulfurovum sp. | reverse complement strand
GAAGACTTTCTTTATCGGTGGAGATTATAGATGGCTTGACCTTACAGGAGAAGCAGGACGAAACCTTGATGCAAGAATTCACTTCTTTTATCAAGCCACAGTCAACACTCCAGCCATGGCACTCAAACTCGAAGGCGTAGGCTCTAACTATGCAGGAAATACCCAAGACAGCGAGGGCAATATTTTAGATGGTGCAAAAACTTATAAAGTGACTTTGCCAAAAGATGTTCCTGCCAAAGATTTCTGGTCACTTGTGGTCTATGACACACAAACGCGTTCAGAGTTACAAAGCCCTGACCAACCGTTCCCAAGTATCAACTCAAAAGTCGCAAAGCTTGACTACAATAAAGATGGTTCAGTAGATGTTTATTTTGGGCCAAAAGCACCTAAAGGGCATGAAAATAATTGGATACAAACCGTAGCAAAAAAATCATGGTTTTTGGTTATTCGTTTTTATGGCCCACTCAAACCATTCTATGATAAAACATGGAAACCAGGCGAGATTGAATTGGTTAAATAACTTCATAAAGTAAGTGTATGCAGATACACTTACTTATATGTTTACAAAAGCTTCTTCTGCACAAAAAGTTTTTGTAATCATATAACAAGGACAAAACCAATGAACCCCTCTTTCAAAAAAATACTACTTGCTTCTCTTCTAAGCATCATTCCAAATATCGTATCTGCTTCCGATGATGGTCCACGTATGTACTGGAATGCTCCTGTAGGAACAAACATTTTACAAGCGTATTTTTGGACAGCTAGGGGGAACAGTATCAACCCAGAAAATACCCAACCTCAAATAGATTTTGATACAGATATTAATATTGGCGTGTTAGGGTATAACCGTATTATTGACATCGCAGGACATGCTGCCATAGCCACAGCAGTGATTACAGGAGGTAAGGTTTCTGGTTCTGTGTTGGGTAAATCTCTTGCGTCTTCTAGTGGCTTAGGAGATGTGTATCTTCAAGGGGTGGTAAATATCTTTGGCGCACCTGCTTTATCGCCCGAAGCCTTTGCTACCTATCAACAAGATACGGTACTTTCTTTGCTTATGGGTGTGACAGTTCCAACAGGGTCATATAACAATAATCAAGCCTTAAACCTAGGAACAAATCGCTGGAATCTGCGTATAGGGTTACCTTTTATGCAAACCATAGGAGACTGGATACCTGGAAAAATCACCACTTTTGAAGTGCTGCCCTCTGTGTGGTTTTATGGGGATAATGATGACTATACAGGGCTAGGACTCAACTTAAGTCAAGACCCTATGCTCACACTTGAAGCACACATTACACAAGACATTAGCCCTGCTCTTTTTGTCTCTTTGGATTATTTTGTGCAACGTATAGGGGATTCACGTATCAATGGAGGTAGCCCAAGTGGTGCAAATACCTCAGACTCATTGGGACTAACTGTAGGATATATGTTTAATGCACAAACACAGTTTCAATTACGTTATGCAGCCGCATTGAATCCTAATGCTAATGATGGTGAACTCGATGCAAATATGCTTCAATTTAATTTGAATTATTTTTGGTAAATAACTCTAATGCCTCTTAGGAGTATCAAACTTGAATTACAATAAATATAGTATTCTCACACTTTTGATAGTTTTATCAAATATACTTTATGGGATAGAAGTATTAGAAGAATCTAGTTTCAAAGATGGTTTATATTTAAAATCAGATGATACAAAGAGTACAGCACATATTGACCTAAGAGTACAAACACGTTTTAGTACTGTAGACTATGACAATGACTTTGGAAATCCTAATGCAGACGATAAAGAGTTTAAATTTAATCGTATGCGTTTTAAGCTAGGTGGAACACTTAGTGCTACATGGCTAAAGTACTATACAGAGTACGACTTTGTAAAACCTGCCTTACTAGATATGTGGATTGCACCAACAGTCAATGAGTCTCTACATTTTCGTATTGGACAATATAAAGTGCCTTACAACCGTGAAAGGTTTGACTCTTCAGGTAAACAACAATTTGCTGAACGCTCTATTGTCACCCCTTCTTTTACTTTGGATAGACAAATAGGTATTACGGTCATGGGTAGGCTTTTCAAAGATGAGGTGATGGACACAAGTTATTATACAGGTATTTTTTTTGGTACGGGTAGAGATGGTGAATGGGACGCTTCAGGTACACCTATGATTTTTGCAAGATGGCAATGGAATATCTTTCAAAAAGTATTGCCATTTTCACGCTCTGACCTCTCTCGTCATCAAACTCCCATCGCATCACTTGCTATTGCTACGGCATCTTATAGAGGGGCTTTTAGCAAATTTTCTACCTCAGGAGCAGGAGCATTAGAAGGCTTAACTGTAGGAGAAGTTGAACAATATGATGTGACACAGGCTATGATTGAATTTTCTCTAAAGTATCGAGGATTTTCTATACAAAGTGAGTATCATAAAAAGTATATAGATGATACTATTAACACAAAAACATCCAGTTTGAGTGGCTTTTATTGTGATATGGGGTACTTTTTTTCTGAACTCATAGAAGAAATACCCAACCCCCTTGAACTAATGGTTCGTTATGCAAGAGTTAATCCTGATACTTCTTTAGTCGCACTAGATGAAAGGGAAATAGCTGTGGGTGCTAATTGGTATTTTTATGGTCACAGAGATAAATTAACACTTGATGTCACACAAAAAAAGAGTAATTATGAGAGTGAAAATAGCCATAAATGGGGTATGCGTCTACAATGGGACATCTCTTTTTAAAAGTTTTCGTTTTTGAGATAGACAAAAAGGTATTATTTTGCTAGACTATGATAAAACAATATTAAAGGAAACATATATGAAAACAACATCAATACTCTTAACAATTACATTTATAGCCACTACATTTTTAACAGCAGGACCCATAGCAAAAGCCGTAGTACTAGATAACAATGGTAACCCAACAAATTCAATAGCCAAAAAAGCCGTTAAAGTAAATATCGCAGATAATGTAATAGACCCTAGCGACACAGCAGCACAAAAAGCCGTTAAAGCTTCTATTGTTAAAGGTGACCAAAGAACAAAAAGACAACTGACAAGATAGATAATTCTTTCATACCTTTTATTGTAAGTACTTTACTGTACTTACAATCATTATTTCATCATACATTCAAAAAGATAACTACATGCTTATAAAACTACTCACCCTATTCTCTATGATTTTCATCTTAAACCTCTCTGCAAAAGAAACAGAAATCTCTCTCTTTAGCCCAGAAGGTGACTTGGATTTGAGTGAATATATGTCACAAGCGTATGGATTTTTACCTGTGCCTATCATCATTACAGAACCTGCTCTTGGGTATGGGGGTGGTGCAACCCTACTCTATCTACATGATACATTGTTGGGACAGACCTCTTCTACAGGAAGACGCATACCTCCTAGTATCTCTGGTGCAGTGGTTTTTCGTACAGAAAACGGTACAGAAGGCGTAGGTGCTTTTCATATTGGCTATTGGTTAGAAGATACTTTACGTACAGCCACATACATAGGGAAACCCAATGTTTTTATAGACCTTTATGCAGGAAGTAAATCCGTACAACTTCATGTAGATGGTCAATTTTTTCTA
>JAMOTK010000067.1 GCA_027062365.1 Sulfurovum sp. | reverse complement strand
TTTCTCTTTTGTTACTCTATAATCTGGTAACTTTTCTAATATCTCTAGGGTCATCTCTATATCAATGAGTTCTTTTATTTCTATTTTCATAGCTTATTTTAAACATATTTATTCTTTGTTATTGCTTGGAATTGTATGAAAATGACCTATAGTCTATATAGGCAAAGCCAAACTTTCTATGAAAAATGAAATGATTGAAAAAAGACTCAATTTTAGCTATAATATTGTAGATATGCATACGATAGATTGTCAAAAGTTTTTAGATATGAATAGCCCTGATGCTTTGGTATTGGCTATACTTTGTGACTTTAAAGATAAAGATGAATTAGATATATTGACCTTTATCCTACAAAGACTAGAAGAACTGACAAAAGACAATGCACATAAACTTGGTAAGTATATGCTTATCCTAGATACGCTATCTACCAATAGAGATTTACAAAACAAACTAAAGGAGGCAGAAGATATGTTAAGAACTGTAAAAATAGAAGAGTTACCTAGTTATCAGTTAGTTTTAGAAAAAGGTGTGGAAAAAGGACTTTCAGAAGGCATCATCAAAACAGCTATCACCATGATACATAAATTTAAACTCTCCGTTGAAGATGTAGCGAAAGAATTGAATATCTCACTTGATGAGTTGAAGAAGCATTTGAAATAACCCATTTAATTCAATCGTTTTTTACAATGGCACAAAGCAATTCAAGTAGAACCCAACGTGAAAAAGATAGCTATTAGATCGTTTGGATTGTAGTTGTTACCAGAGCCCTTTTCTTTCAATAATACTCTATATTATCATCATCTAGTTCTAATTTATCCTTATCCACCAACCACTTACACTCTTTAGGCAAAGAAGTAATGGGATTATCCGTAGCAGAACAGTATTTTAATTTTTTGACTTCTCCTAGCTCTTTGGGTAGAGTTGTTAAATTATTCTCTTCTATTTCAATCTCTTTTAACTGACTTAATTTACCAATAGTAGTAGGGATACTTTCTAACTCACAATTATAAGCTACTAACTCTTTTAAATTTGTCAAATTGCCTATTTCTAAGGGTAACTTTTTGATAGGATTATAGGGTAGCCAAAGTGTTTTAAGATTTATTAATTTCTCTATATCTTTTGATAATTTTTGTAAATTAATATTACTAATAGATAAATAAGTTAAAGATTTTAATTCAAATACAATAGATGGAATTTCTTTAAAACTATTTTCTGATAAATCTAACAAGGTTAATTTTTTTAATTGGTTTAAATCCTTGGGTAAAGAGTTAAGTTTATTATTTTCAAAACTAAGATGCTTTAATTTTGTTAATTTACTTAATCCTTTAGGAATAGTTTCTAATCCACAGTTTTCAAAATAGAGTGTTTCTAAATTTTTTAATTCAAATATTTCTTGAGGTATATGATTTAATTGTATATCTTTTATTTCTAATTCTTTAAGCTTTACTATCTCCTCTTTATCTCTAGGAAATCCTATTATTGAATAATCTTTTTTATACAATTTAGGTATTTTATTATCTTCAGCCCATTGAATTAGAGTATTTATGATTGTTTCATCTATTGGCAATGTTTTAGGAGAACGCTTTTTTTTCTTTTTGATTACTAAAGTATGCCCTATTCTTTGAGCCAATGATTTTAACTCCTCTATCCACTCATCAAGTTCTTTTGCCTCTTGCCATAATACTTTGAGTTCAGATTTATCACTTATCATCAAGTCTAATAAGATTTTGGCTCTATCTAATACCTCACTTGGTATTTCAAGAGGATGAAGACCTACCCATTTATTTAAACTTTTACTATAACTATTTGTTGAAGGATTACCTTTAAGACTAGCAATAGCTTCAATAGCTACCAAAAGAATTTCTCCCTCATCTGTCTCAATATAATCTTCATCTACATTTTCTAAAGTCTCTATAATAAAACTTAAATCATTATATTTCTCTAACTCATATACCCAATCAAGTGCTGTATCATTTTCAAAGTTTCCTACTCCCCATGCTCCCATTTTATCTCCTTAATTTATTTTTCTGTATATTATCATCTTTAATCCTCTCTAATAAAACCTCATTCTTTTCTATATTTTTTGTTTTTCTCAAAAGACTATAAAGTGCTTCTTCATCTTTACACGGACTATACATACCATACATATTTGCCACTAAATCATCTCTATCTTTAGCAAGTATTTCACACATATTTTCATCACAAAATTCAATAATTTCTTTATTTCCTAGCAAATACACTTCCACTACATATTTTTCTAATGAATCCATTTCATCAAACCATTTTAATATTTTTTCTTCTATATACTGTTGAATACTTAACATAGATTTTACCGTATCTAATGCATTACTTGATTCCCAACATACCTTATCTATTGAACTATAGCCAACTTTTTTACCTAATCTATAAGTACCTAAAATCTCATTTTCATTTGGATAAGATAATAAATTCGTAAAATAATACATACTCAATAATCTCCCATGTCGGCTTATTTCAAAAAGGACAACATCAATAAACTCTCCTCTGACTCTATAAAATACTCTTGGCTTTATTCTTCTAAAGTTGTTTTCTGTTAAAATTGGTTTGATATGTTTCGTGATAGCTTTATTTAACATAGTCACTATAATCTACTTTCCTTTCCATTTTAGCGAACTTCCTCCAAAACTACCTCAGCCAATAAAGAAACCACCGAAGACATAAACGCATAATCTAAAGTATCAGGGCTATCACTGGCTTGATGGTAGTGAGGGTTTCTAAACTCGGAAGTATCTGTCCACATTAAGGCAGGGAGGTTTTCTTCCCAAAAGGGTGCGTGGTCACTGCGTGAGAGGTGGGGAAAATATTTCTCAAATCCGAAGAATACTTTTAGGGCTTTGACTTTGAGAGTGGGTTGTGTGCGTTCTGTAGTTTGGAGAATATTTTTGATAAGATGATTGGAGGTTTTATTGGAGATAATGGCGATAAAGTCTCCTATGTCACTCACCTTAATAGGTAATCCTTCGGGGATATGTTGAGAATTTTTTTCATGTTTGCAATAGCCTATCATCTCCAAAATATGCACTGATGTCAAATTTTGTTTCATAGAGGAAGGGAGGAATTTTACAAATTCATCCGAACCTATGAGTCCATCTTCTTCTCTGTTAAAGGCAACAAAAAGTATAGGTAAAGAAGGGGAAATATCTTTAAGAGCCTTCGCTACAGCCAATAATCCTGCAATCGCACTAGCATTGTCATCTGCACCCAAAGAGTTAGGCACAGAATCATAATGTCCACCGATAATGACTTTGCATTCACTCATCAGCACCCCATCAAAAGTGCCTATGACATTATCATATTTCCCTTGATAGACAGAATACAAGCCCAAGTTCTCAAACTCTTTTTTTATCCAAGAACGCACTTTTAGGTTATTTTTTCTTTCATGAATATAATGCCGTGGGATAGCAATAGCCTCAACGACCTCTTTGAGATAAGAGGTGGAGATAGTTACACTACTTTTAAAATCTTTTTGTCTATTTTTAGAATTTAATATAAACATAAAATTTCCTTTATTTTAAATTTTTAAATTAGGTAAAAAATCACTAATTATACTCTATCTTTTTTCATAATAACCATTTTTTATCTCTTTTAAAATTATTATATCATTAAAATACATTTTTATGCTATCATCTTTTTTAATTATAATTTAAAAGGTTTATGATGCATCCTAAGAGTATCTATATTGCCCCCATAGAAGCACGTGCTGGAAGCCTTATTGTCTCCATTGGATTTATGGAGATACTTAAAGGTAACTTTAGTAAAGTTGCCTTTTTTCGTCCTATTATCCCTGACAATCATGATAGTAGCGATAGAGAATCTGATATAGACCTCATGCTCAAACATTTTGAACTTGATATGCCGTATGAGGCATGTTATGGCTTTGGGTTTAGTGAGTATAGTAAAGCCTATGCTGACGGTCAAGAAGAGACCTTGCATGAGACGTTGATAACAAAAGTAAATCAGCTCCATGAAGCGTATGATTTTGTCTTGATTCAAGGGTATCCACGTGATGGATTTGCTTCTCTTTTTGATTTTGATGTAAATTTAAAAATTGCCAAAAATCTTAGTACGCTGTTTGTGCCTATTATCAATGCAAAGGGTAAATCTTCTACGAGTATCCTCAATGAAGCACAGATGAATGCCGAAGCCATAGAGACAGAGGGGTGTACCCATTTTGCTACCTTTATCAACCGATGTAAAGAAGACATCTTAGGCACACTCAAACAAAACATCGCTATCAAGAAAAAAAACAGCAATATCTATCTTTTGCCTGAGATAAAAGAACTCAATAGACATACGCTCAATCAAGTCATTAGCCTACTCCATGCCAAGGTTTTGATAGGCGATGCCCAACAGCTTCAACATATTGTCTATGGGCATAAAATTGCTTCCATGGGTATAGAAAATTATATCTCCCATATCAATAATGGTGATTTGGTGATTGTAGCAGGAGACCGTTTGGATATTATCTTGGCTTCATTGGTCTGTGCGTATAGCAAAGAGCATTCTGATATTTCTGGTATTATCCTCACAGGAGATATTGTCCCTAGTGAAAACATGATGAGACTTGTCAAAGATTTTTATGACCTTTCTGTACCTATCATAAGTGTTGCAAGTGACAGCTACCAAACAGCCTTAGCACTAGAGCAAATCAAAGCAAATATCACAGCAAAAAGTACACGCAAGATTAGCGTTGCCAAAGGGATATTTGATACAGCCATAGACAAAGAGAAGCTCATCGTACAATTTAAAAAGCCTTCCAAAGAGAGTATTACACCTATGATGTTCCAGTATAGACTCTTTGAACGTGCTAGGACGCTACGTCAAAAGATTGTACTTCCTGAAAGTAGCGATGAACGTATTCTTAGAGCGACAGAGATTTTGATACACAGAGATGTGGTAGATATTGTCCTTCTTGGTAATAAAATAGACATCGAACATCGAAGCCAACAGATGGGGTTAGATGTGTCAAAGGCAGAGATTATTGACCCTCAAAAAAGCCATCTTACAGAGAAGTTTTCACAAGTATTTTATACGATGAGAAAAGAAAAAGGCTTAACCCTCGACAAAGCCAGAGATGCTATGGTACATCCCAACTATTTTGCAACGATGATGGTGCAAGAAGGTTTGGCAGATGGTATGGTCTCAGGGGCTAGTTATACCACCACTGAGACGGTACGCCCTGCCCTACAAATCATCAAAACCAAAGCCGATATAGACATCGTTTCTAGTGTGTTTTTTATGTGTTTAGATACTAGGGTTTTGGTCTATGGAGATTGTGCTATCAATCTTGACCCTGATGCTGAAACTTTGGCTCAAATTGCTATCTCTTCAGCCGATACGGCAATACAATTTGGCATAGAACCTCGTGTAGCAATGCTCTCTTACTCCACAGGAGACTCAGGGACAGGCCCAAAAGTCGATAAAGTACGCAAAGCCACCAAATTGGCTCAAGCCATGCGACCCAATCTTCTCATAGAAGGCCCTATCCAATACGATGCGGCCATCGATGAAAAAGTAGCCAAGAAAAAGCTCCCCCATAGCAAAGTCGCAGGACGTGCTACAGTCTTTGTATTTCCTGACCTTAACACAGGGAACAATACCTACAAAGCCGTACAGCGTTCCAGCCATGCCCTAGCCATTGGCCCTGTACTTCAAGGCTTACGCTTACCTGTCAATGATTTGAGTCGTGGCTGTCTTGTAGATGATATTGTCAATACCGTGATTATCACAGCTATCCAAGCACAAAACAAGGATATATCATGAAAATCCTTGTCATCAATGCAGGGAGTTCTTCTCTAAAGTGTCAATACTTTGTCCATCAAAAAAGTGTGGCTTTGGCTATGGTAGAACGCATAGGCGAAGAGAGTAGCTATAGCCAAGTACAGTATCAAGGGAAGACCTTTACCCATACATTGCCTATTTGCGACCATCAAGAAGCCTTAGAAATACTACTACATCTACTCCAAGAATCCCATGCCATTGCTAGTATCGATGAGATAGATGCCATAGGTCATCGTGTGGTACATGGAGGCTCTATCTTTACCGAGCCTACCCCTATCACAGCCAAAGTCATAGCACAAATCCGTGCCTTAATCCCTCTAGCCCCTTTGCATAACCCTGCCAATCTCAAAGGTATCGAAATCATCGCACAACGCTACCCAAAGATACCTCAAGTGGCTGTTTTTGATACGGCATTTCATCAAAGTATCCCTCAATATGCCTCCCTCTACCCTATCCCCTATAGACTGTATGAAGAGTCTAAGATACAGCGTTATGGCTTTCATGGTACATCTCATGCCTATGTTGCCAAAGAAGCCTCTCTTCTCATGGGTCAAGCACTCAAAAATCTCAATCTCATTAGCTTACACTTGGGCAATGGTGCAAGTATCACAGCCATACAAGGAGGAAAAAGCATCGATACTTCTATGGGATTTACTCCTTTAGAGGGCTTGATGATGGGGACACGTTGTGGCGATATAGACCCTGCTATCCTTCCCTTTCTCTCACGTCATCATGGTATGAGTATGGATATGATTGATACCATGCTCAACAAAGAGAGTGGACTAAAAGGTATCTGTGGAAGCAATGATATGCGTGAAATACTCAGCAAAGTAACCCAAAACGACCCACGCTCTACACTAGCACTCACTATGTATATCCATAAAATCAAAAAATATATTGGGGCATATACGGTGCTACTAGGTCGGGTAGATGCCATCATCTTTACAGGTGGCATAGGCGAACATGCCCCACAAGTACGTGAAATAATTTGTGCCAATATGCAAGACTCCATAGGACTAGACATAGCCCCCCTTCCAAACCAAAGCACAGAGATACCACAAGAGATTCATAGCAAACAAAGTAAGATAAAAATCTTTGTCATCCCCACCAATGAAGAATTAGAAATCGCCGTGCAAACACAAAAGAGTCTATTCAACTAGACAATGCGATATACTTTTGCTTCACCACATCTAAGGCAGACTGTTTTGAGTCAATAGCCCCTACAAGCTGTTGTTCGTAGATATAGGCTAGTATCTCTTTAAATTGTACCGATGGTGTGAACCCCAATGCTATCAAATCTCTGCCTTGAAGTAGGCACTCTAGGGGTGCTTTATGGACGTTGAGTGTTTTGGACTTCTCTAGCATCCACTCCCCTGCGTGGTAGACCCTAGCCAAAGACGCAACCGTAGTACGCCCCAAAAAGTCGGCTCTAGCTACCACAACTAGCTCTTCTATATTGACTCTCGTAGCCAATCTACGAAAGGCTGAGGCTTTGGCTTTACCTGCATAAAACTGTGAGGGTTTGAGATGATGTTCTACTAGAGGCAAGATACTCTCTATAAAATCATGCTCATCACTGAGCCTATAGAGTAACGATTGAGTCGGGGCAACCCCTGCTAGTTCATGCCCTATGGCTCGAATGCGTCCATCTTCTTCTAGCGTGGTATGTGTAGCTTTACCCAAATCATGACACAAGATAGCAAACAAAAATTTGAGCTTTTGTCTCTTGTCATACACAGTACTATCACGACACAACTGAGCCATCTCATCAACTGTCATCATCGTATGTATCCACACATCTCCCTCGGGATGCCATTGAGGAGATTGAGGCACATCAATAAGAGCATGAAGCTCTGGAAAATAGCCTTTTAAGATACCGAGTTCTCTCATCAAGCCAAAGCCTATAGAGGGCTTGGGTGATTTGAGTAAAAGCTTCGTCCACTCTGTATAGATACGCTCTTTTGGCAATTCATCCAACATCCCCTCTTTTACCATCTGCTGACAAAGGGTAAAGGTATCACTAGCCAAAGTATAGCCAAACCTAGCACAAAACTGTACAGCCCTATAGATACGCAAAGGGTCTTCTACAAAGGTCGTATCATCAATATGTCTTAGCGTCAGGCTCTGCATATCCTTACGCCCATCAAAAGGGTCGAGAAAGACCTCTTTGGCTATATCATATCCCAAGGCATTGATAGTAAAATCCCTACGTTTAGATGCCTGATGATACTGCATTGTTCCATCTACAAACACATCAAAACCTTTATGCCCTTTGTCTGTCTTTGTTTCTCTACGTGGGAAAGAGAAATCATACTCCTCCCCCTCATAAGAAAACTTCAAAACACCAAAACTCTTGCCCACAAGATTGACCGAGCCATACACTGCCAATATCTCTTCAAGCGCTAAGATAGTATCAAGTCCATAGACTTCTATATCATAATCTTTGCTAGGAAGCTTTAAAAAGTAGTCACGTACAGCACCCCCTACCAAAATAGCCTTGCTCTTATCGTTATAGCATTCAATATCTTGGGAAATAGTACCAAGGATAGAAGGTATTTTCATGATACAAAATCTCGTATCATTTCAAAATGCCGTGCTATATCTTCAAAAGTGTGTGACCCCTCTTCTTCTAAAACAAGCCTAGCATGGGGTAATTTATCTAAGGCATCTTTATAGTCCAACACATCATCCCCCTTTTGCAAAAGTAACAGATACGAAGCACTATTTTCTACAGTCTCAAACGAAGCCAACATATCTAAATGCCCACTGTTCCACTCAAAAGAACTATCATCATAATAATTCTTAGCATTCCCCTCCAAATCTACAGCCCTTTGCAGTGTCTTCGCCGAGGCTACAGCAGGATTGATAAGCACAGCGTTAAGCCCATATTTCTCTGCCAAATAAAGAGAATAATACCCACCCAAAGAAGAACCAATCAAAGTGACCTCATCATAAGACCCTATCAACTCTTCTAAAGTACCCATAGCCAAAGCAGGAACATAAGAGAGTGACGGAGCAATAAAAGGCATCCCTTGTGATGCAAAATAATCACGAAATAAAGAAGCCTTCCCACCCTCCCCACAACTACCAAAACCGTGTATGTATAGTATCATTTTTTGTCCTTAAGTGATTATTTATTCATGCTATACTTTTATCATTCTTACTTTGCTTATATCACACCAAAGTAATAGAAGTGTCTGATAAGATTATCTCTTGATTGTCAATGAGTATTGTGAGGGTTGCTTTGAAGTTTTTTTTACTCATGCCGAAGACTTTTTTGATTTCATTGGCATCACTTTTGTAGGTAAAGGGTAGTGAGCCTTCTGATTCTTTGAGGAGTTGGAGTACCATGCCTTCGAGTTCTCCTATTTTGGCTTGTTTGCCTATGGGTTGTAAAGACAGGTCTAATTTAAAGTCTTTTCTCACATTTTTGATATAGACTTTTTTCTTATCACCGATGCGTAGCTTTTGAAATATCTCATTGGTAAAAAGCATTCCCTCGTATTGGTCATCGGCTATGACTTTAAATCCTAATGGTGTTGTGGCTAAGACAATGGCTTCTAACACTTTGTTTTGGTGTAAGCCTTTCATATCACGGTTTAAGTATTTACCTATCTTTTGGGTGGCGAAGAGTCTGTTGGTTTGCTCATCCAAACAGACACGAAGCAGATATTTTTTGCCTATGGTAAAATGCTCTTTTTGTTGAGACAAGGGTACAAATAAATCTTTGGGCAATCCCCAGTTGACAAATGCTCCATATTGCTTGTAATCTACTACGGTAAAGTAGCCAAATTCGCCTAACTTTGCATAAGGCATCTTGGTCGTGGCCACAGGTCGGTCTTCACTATCGGTATAGACAAAGACATCGATAAGAGACCCCATAGGCATCTCATCTTCCATGACATAGACATTGGGTAAAAGGACTTCATCGGCATCTTTGGCTTCAAGGAAATATCCATAATCGGTATCTCTCATTACTTCCAAAGTATTTATCTCACCTATTTTTATCGTTAAGTTTTTTGATTTTGTTTCCATCTGTGTGATTCCATTTCATTTCATTTTATCTATGACATTATAACTAAAAAATTTAGATATAATTCAACTAAACTAAATAAATAAGGATATACTCATGATACCAAATGTACTGACCAACACTTCCACTACCAAAAGTGGCAAAAAAGTAACCCACCTAGCATGGTGGGTCACACTCGTACTTTCTTTAGCCCTAGCACTTGGCACATGGAACCCAACAGGCAATCATTTTATACACTATATATCAAATGTAGATGATATTCTCTCAGGATTCAAACCTTTTGGTATTCTCATTATGTTAGCACTTTGGCTACTGGCTATCAAATCTATCTTCCAAAGTTTGGGGCTTTATGGTGCTATTGTCACTGTGGTTATTATCTTAGCCTTTATCTGGGGACTACAAGAATACAAAATCATCGATGTAGCAGAGTTCAAACAAGCAGGATGGGCAGCCACTTTAGGTGTGGGTATTCTCATTTGGTTTGGACTCAATGCTTCTATTATCTGGAAAAGGCTCACGGGAGTTTACACTACCGACTCATCGGCTGAAGACGATTAAGCTTCTGTGAGACGTAGGTAAGTACTCAAGTTATAACATTTTGATGATTTATTTTGCTTGGGTACGTACTACCTAAACCGTGCAAAAACCCGTGCGAAATCCAAACGTATCCCACAGGTGGTCTCTTCAAAATCATAACTCTCTAACAAAAAATCACCCTCCTTGTCATAGTGTGAGCCTTTGAGTTTGTAGATTTTGGCTCTTAAATCTTGTGGATAAACCAAGATATAATATTTTACTTTCTCTTTTTCATAGATTTCAAATTTATATTTTTCATCTCGTTTGGCTGTAGATTTTGAGATGATTTCTACGATAATTTCAGGAGATTTGGTAAGGTAACGCTCGTTTGTTTCTCCACAAGTAAGGGAAATATCAGGCTTTAAGATAGTGTCATCACTGACTTTGTAGTCTATCTCTCCCAAGACTTCACAATCTTTACATCCCTCTAATTGTGTTCTAAGATTATATATTATCTCTGTGGCTAAACTTTGGTGTATTCGCATAGGTGCAGGAGACATAGCTAAAGGAACACCCTCTATAAGCTCCCAATCACCCTCCCATTCTTTATAGTCATCATACGTATAATATTCTATTGCTCTGACTAAAGTTGGCATGATTTTTCCTTTATTATATTTACTATTATAACAAAATTGTCTTGAGAATAGTTAAAAAGAAAATCATTAACTCCCTCTAGTTTCACTTTTAAATGACAATATAAACTTAGCACTTTCTTTGGTATTATTTACAGATAAAGAGCCTTGCATATGCTCTTCTATTATCATCTTGCTCATATAGAGTCCTAGACCTGTACCATTTTTTTCTATTTTGGTTGAGAAGTATGGATTAAAGATATTATCTATGATATTATCAGGTATGCCCCCTGCATTATCTTCTATCGATATATGTACCTTTTTATCCTCTGTAAATAATTTTATTATTATACCTCTTTTTTGTTCTATAGGTCTATCTACGAGAGCATCTTTGGCATTATTTATGATATTGATGAGTACTTGTGTCAACTCATTTGGATACCCTAAGATATAGACCTCTTTTTGTAAATCTTTGGATACTTCAATGGAGGCTTGTTGTAAACTATGCTCTGATATACTGAGTGAACGCTCGATAATCTCATCGACTAAAAATACACTTTTTTCTTTTTCTGGTCTAAAGAAGTTTCTAAAATCATCTATGGTATTAGACATTTGAGTAATCTGTTTTCTCGTAGATACTCTAAAGTTACTCATAGTATCAGAATCTAATTTGCCCATACTATATTTAAGACATGCACCCTCAAGTAGCAATGAAATGCTATTGAGTGGTTGTCTCCATTGGTGTGCTATCATACTAATAGCCTCTCCCATCTGTGCATGTCTTGATTGTTCTATCATCAGTCTATCTTTTTTCCTATTTTTTTCTACCTCGTAAGTTATTTTATCTTTGAGCGTGAGATTTAAGTCCTCTAACTTTTTGGCAAATATATCTTTTTCTGTGATGGAAATACCATGCGTATAGATGATGACAATATGGGCTAATATATAGAAGTTTATATTGATAAGATTGTCAGTGACATCTCCACTAGTAAAGATACCCAAACCTATCTTGGACGTATAGAGTGAAGTAATAGCAATCACCAAGATAGATATACCTGCATAATACAGACCATCATGCCTAGAGAGCAAAATAACCAAAGGTATCATAAAACTAAATAGAAGTAATATATTATCTATGTCTAACAAGACTATAAACGTGTAATTAATGATAACAAAGAGTAGCACTACTAATAGAATTTTAGATATATATATCTGTTTTATATTTTGGTAGATAGAGAGTAGCATAGGTACAATCAATAGTTGCCCCATAAAATTGCCAAACCACCATGAAAATAGACTCTCCAAAAAATCAGATGACTCTATCACAGAAGAGCTTAGGAGGACTATATTCCCCAAAAATGAGCTAAATGGCTGTAGTACAAAGATAATCGTCAAAAATAGGATATTTAAATCCCTAATTCTAAGTAGACTCTTGTCAAAATCATATTTATTAAAGACAATCAGTGCGATGATAAGCTCTATAGAGTTGATAGAGGAGATAGCGAGTGACGTCTCCAAAGAGAGTCCACCATTGAGTGCGAGTATCATCTGACCCAAAAACACACCCACAATAGCCCTCTTGCCAAAGATAATAACAGCCGTCAAGGAGATACCCTCTGCAAAAAATATACAGATAGTCACGATAGAGTTATCCAAAGAAAATAAAAAACTTATCTCTCCTGTAACAAAGTAGAGTGAAGCTATCACTATTGTCAAAAATAACCAACTGCTTTTAATCTCTTTTATAGTCATATTTATATCTCTTTTGAGTAGTATTTTATCTTCGTATCACTGCCTTTTGCACGATACATAGCCATATCAGCACATTTGAGTAATGCTACCTCATCTTTGCTATCATCAGGGTAAATCACTACCCCTATACTCGCTGATATATCTATATCATGTCCCCTACATACCATTGGTATTTCTATACTATCTAATACTTTTTGAGCCAGTATCATCGCCTCATCTTCTTGATTGATACCTCTCATAATAATGGTAAATTCATCTCCACCTATCCGTGCAAAGGTATCTTCTTTGCGTATATCTTTGGCGACTGCTTTGGCGATATTGATAAGTACAAGGTCGCCTATATCGTGACCCAAATTATCATTAACCCACTTAAATTTATTTAAATCTATAAAAAATAGTGTAAATTTTGTACGGTTTTTATCAGCTTCTACTATCGCTTCTTTGAGTCTCTCTTCAAATAAACTCTTATTAGCTAACCCTGTTAGTTTATCATGCTGTGCTTTGTATTGGAGTATCTCTTTTTGTCTTTCAAGCCTCTCTTTGTCTGTGATATGTTTCGTAATATCTCTGGATACTTCCACTATGCCAACACATCTATCCTCTTCATCAAATAGAGGTGTAGCCCCTACTTCTATGTATCGACCATCTTTATATTTATGTACTATAGTGGTCGCCTTTTGAGTCTCCATCACATCTTTGAGTGGGCATCTATGGTTCTCTCCATCACAAGGGGTATCTCTATGGTATGAGACCTCATAACATTTTGGATTATCTCTATCGGCTATATCTAAGGTATGAATATTATCTTTGATACTCTTACTCATAAAATCTATCGTATAGTCTTGTTTAATCACCATAATGGGGTCATGTGAAGCATCGACAACTGTCTGTAGTTGTTTTGTATTTTTATTTATCTCATCTCTTAGACGCATAGAAGATACGATATTTTTCAAAAGCTTGATAAGTTGGCTCATATCTATGGGTTTGAGTAGATACCCATCAACACCCAATTTAATAGACTCTGTAAAGAATTTAGGTTCTATATTTGCAGAAAATATAATTACCTTAACCTCTCTATCTCTCTTTTTTATCTCATCTATCATCTCTAAACCATTGATATATGGCATATTTATATCTGTGATAATAAGGTCTATTTTATTATTTTTAAATTTTTCTAATCCATCTTTTCCATCTACTGCTGTAATAATCGTATCGAAAAAATTCTCCAATAAAAATAAAGATGCCTCCATAGTAGAGGTATCATCTTCTACATACAGAAGATTTAATTTGGAGGTACAGTGTATCAATTCTTGTATATCTTTCATTAGACTATTCCTTGTATCACTATTGTATTATAATTCGATACAAGTTCCTACCCCTGAACTTGTCAATATTTCTAATAGCAAAGAGTGTTCCACACGACCATCGATAATATGGGCTTTTTTGACCCCTCCACGTAAGGCTTCGATACAGGCATCTACTTTAGGTACCATACCACCTTGTATCGTACCATCTTTTTTAAGAGCTTCGGTTTTTTCTATACTCAAATTACTAAGAAGATTCATATCTTTATCCAACACCCCAGGGGTATCTGTCAAAAAGAGTACTTTTCTAGCTTCCATCGCTACAGCTATCTTACTAGCAGCCAAATCAGCATTGATATTAAACCCAGGATGACCCATCGTACTACTTCCTGCAATAGGAGCAATTACAGGGATTGCCCCATCATTGATAATACTATTGACTATATCAGGATTGACATGTTCTATACGTCCTGTATACCCAAAATTTTTAAAATCCTTAGGCATACCTCGTAAAAATCCACCATCTTTTCCAGAGATACCAATAGCCTTACTACCATGACTGTCTAGCAATGAGACTATCTCTTTATTGATACTCCCAGAGAGTACCATCTCAGCAATACGCATCACTTCTTTACTGGTCACGCGTTGCCCATCCACAAAAGTAGTCTCTACACCCAAAGCAGTAAGCATATCAGTGATACTCTTACCCCCACCATGCACCACAATAGGCTTCATACCCACCAAGTGTAAGAGTACTATATCTTGTGCAAACTGTTCTTTGAGTGTATCAGAGGTTTGTGCTGACCCTCCATACTTAATCACTATTTTTTCATTACTAAAACGCTTGATATACGGCAAAGCATCTAAAAGGGTTTTGACAACATCTATATTATTACGCATTTACAGGACTTCCTTTTTTTCGATTATATCATTAAAACCTATTAATAATACTTTTTACTTTTAGTTATTATCACACGGTGCAGGCATGATGCACTGTATACATCTTCTTTTTGTTTTTATCGTTTTTATCCATGTGTCTTTTTGTATGTTGCCATGCTTATCTATCGCTAATATATATACATTGTCTTCACAAAACTCATCTTCACCCAAAATCGTATCTCTGTTGTATAAAATATCATACCCTTTAGATGTTTTACGATATTTGTTTCCATAAGGTTTATTTTTAAGTAACATAAATGTTTGAAGTTCTGCTGGGGTGTCTATCTCTCCTAGATAGAGTAAAATATCTTCTATATCGTTCATTTTATACATTTTGTACTTATTGTCTATGAGAAAAGCATTGTAGGTATAATAGCAACCAATGCCATAGCTCTCACGCCTAGATATATGAATATTACTTTTAAGTCCATCTATTGGCTTTAGCTTTTTAAACTTTTTAACTTTTTGTCTCTCTAACTCTTTTAAATCTTTTCTATAAAATGATAAAGTTTTTTCATAAGGCTTTTGGCTTAGACTACCATCCTCTTTGGTAAGGTATTGTCTTAATTCCAAATAGACGACACCCTCTTTTAAATGATAGTCACTTGCTCCATACTCACTCAATGGTTTTAATACATTCCACTTTGCATCTAAAGAGCTTATGAAGGCTATACATATAACAAAACATAGAATTATTTTTTTCATCTTTTACCTTTAGGGAAGAATATTTGGCATAAAACAATTTTGTTTCATATCTTTTAGCTCTGCTTCACATAAGTCACAAAAATCATAAGGCATACCATTTAAAAGCAATACAGAAACTACCGATTGCCAGTCTGGAGAGGAATACATGATGCACTCTCTACTGGTACAATGTTTTGCTTTATTGTGCGATATATTTGCAGGTACACCTAGCCTATGTCCAAACTCATGCGTTAACACTATTTTCCATGCTTGATTTTTGCTAATAACGGGTGCACCGTCTATATTTACTTTATTGTACGCTACCACATTGAGTGGCTGATCTGCTCTTTTACCAAAAGCGATACCTCTAAGCGACCTACCTTCTGTACTTCTAGTAAAATGGAGTGTTGGGGTATATATCATCACGATAGTTGTACTATTTTGAGGTAGCGTATTAAGTTTTTCTCTCAGTAGTTCTTTTTGAGACTCTTGAAGCATATTTAAGTTGTTAGAGACACCAAAGTCATGTATGAAGTGATTTATATCAGACTCATTTAAAGTCAACGCTATATTTTTATGCACAATTACATTATCTGTAGTATATTTTTTAAGCTTTGCTATAGAAAAATCAAATGCATCTTTGGGTGCTGTCGTACCATTGATGCTTATGGGAAGTATATTTATCTCATTTGCACAAATTAAATCAAAACTAACACTCTGACTTCGACCCTCATCACCTACAGGCTTAGGGTCTAACTTACACCCAACTAAAAGCATAGCCAACACTACATATATCATTATCTTTTTCATACATAACCCCTTTTCTATATTTTACTATAAAATTGTTAAATACACATCAATCTTTAATACACAATCTCCCCAATATCAATAACCTCTTTTGCTTCTTTGACCCTGAAGACTATCTCTTCTTTTTTCTCTTTTTTTGAGGCATAGTCTGTGAATATTTCAGCTCTTATGACGGTTTCTCCCATGATATTTTGGGCTGATGAGGCAAAGTATTTGACTTTGATTTGGTATGTGCCTCGTAGGGCTTTGCGTATCATGAACTCTTCTGGTCCATAACCTCTAGTCATATCATTAGAGATTTTACCACCTATTTTGGACTCTCTGTGGGCGTAGTAAGTTTTTTCATCATTGGGGTCGATGACCCATAAGTCCATGTCGCTGTTGTCTGTACTCCAATTAATGACGATACGCATTCCTACGGGCATATCGTAGATGAGCCTTTTGTCTATGTTGGAGAGGTCTAGCTTTTGGGTAGAGATGAGGTGGTTGAGTTCGTTAATCGTGACGATTTTAGAGCCTATAAACCTACCATCCCATTGTTTTGTGAGGATAGCATAATGTGTGTCTAGGGCTTTTTGGTAGGCTTTTATACCTTCGTAACTTAGAGCCAAATCTCTACTTGCTTGGGCTTCAAAGGGGCGTAAGATTTCTATCTTTTCAAAGAATCTTACAGCTAGAGTATGAAAATCTAGTTCCAAGAGTTTGAAGGCAAAAGCTCTCATATATTCGGTATTTTCAAAGTCTAATTCTAGGATATTAGACAAAATGAGTAAGGCTTGTGTTTTATTGCCTTGTGTATAAAAAAACTGACTCATATCAAGGTAAAAAGGAATGCTATTGATATATTTGGCTTGTAGTAGATGGTAAGTGGCTAAGTGTTGGTTTTTCTTAACACTTTCAATTTTTTTGAGATAGGGAGCATCTGATTTCCACTCTTTGAGCTTTATGGTTTTACTGGCTTCTTGGGGCATTCGTATGCTAGTCTTTTTTGCACTTTTCATTTTCTCAGCCATAGGTGCTACTGACATGCTTGCTTCCATTACAGGTGCAGGAAGAATATCTCCTCCTACTGCCTCGTCTTCTTCTGTCATGCTTTTATTTTCTTTTCTCTCTCTCTTGTTCTCTTTCCACAAGGCAATAAAGTCTTTTTTGTACCAATACTTTTGCTCTTTTAAAAGGGATATAGCTTCTTGTATGGCTTGTTCTTTTTGAGATTTTTTATGCTTTTTCTCTTTTGTGAGCAAGGCATTATACTGCTCTTGTAGGGCTTTTGTCGGTGGCACAATCTCATAACGGACATAATCTTCAATCCTATCTAACACGATTAAAGACATATCTTTTGTGACGATGGTATATTTTTTAGCCAAATGATTGATTTGTGCTTTGTTGTTTTTGTAACGCAAAGAGAGGGCATCTATTTTTTCTTTTGCCCATACTCTAGCGATGAGTGTAGAGGCTTTGGGATTGTCTATATTTACGCGATAGTGTTGTGATGCTTTGCTAAAGGTGACGAAGCCTTTTTCTTTGTCTATACGACCTAGCACGAGATAGGCATCGCCTACATCTTTGATAAAAATATCTGAAATACGCTTAGATTTTTTGTCAATGCGTATGTCACTGCTATCTTTGTACTTTTTAAAGGCATCTTCCAAAATTTCTTGTCGTAAATTGATATATTTTTGAGAAATATATTTGAGTGTATTATGATTTGCCCCTACAGAACTATTGATACTAATCATATTTTCTTGGACAGAAATGCTGTCTGAAAAGGTATTGATACCATTGGAAAAAAACCACACTTCATCGGCAGTACTAGAAGTTTTGAGTTTGGATAAATCTTTTGCCCCATCATATTGCATGGTCATGAGTACTTGTTTTAAGGCTTTCCATTTGCCATCTTTTACCTCATAAGTTCCCTCATCGTGCATATCTATATCCAAACGCTTCAAGGAAACCTGACAATTTTCTATATCTTTAAAGAGCGTATCCATAAATGCAAACTCTTTTCTAAAGTCTTTATGGACGAGATTGAGAGAGCTATCAATAATGATTTCTATCTGTTTGGGCTTTTTGCGTAAAGTGGGTATTTCTTCTTTTTTATCTACAAGTGCCAAAAAGAAATTGTCACTTTTTGCAGATTTTTGGATATAGCTTGTTGAGAGTGGAGATTTGGGGATAGCAATCTCCAAAGGGCTTTCTATACGCATATTGTCTTTGGTATAGCGAATAAAATACCCTTGTTCCCAAGCAGATATATCAGCATCTATACCTTTGATACCAGGAATATCCTCCGAGAGTACCTTGATTTCCAAAGAGAAATGGGCTATCTTTTGTGAGCTACTAAAGGGAATATGATAACGATATGCTTTATTTTTGGAGTCTAAAAGCTCTTCTATCGTGACTTTGAGGCGTTTAACCCCTTTGGCAGGAATAGGTCATTTTCATACAATTCTAAGCAATAACAAAGAATAAATATGTTTAAAATAAGCTATGAAAATAGAAATAAAAGAACTCATTGATATAGAGATGACCCTAGAGATATTAGAAAAGTTACC
>JAMOTK010000066.1 GCA_027062365.1 Sulfurovum sp. | reverse complement strand
ACAATAAGCTTATACTCTCTTTGAAGAGCCTATCATCACATCTTAACCTAAATTAGAGTAAAATACTCCTAATTAACTATATAAGGCTCTTTTATGTTGCTCACACGTGCTAGTGAATATGCTCTACTCTCTTTAGATGTCATTCGTAAGTCAAACCATCCTATTGGTGCAGAACAGTTGGCGACAGAACTTTCCATCCCCAAAAGCTTTCTTGCGAAGATTTTACAAGGTCTTGCTAAACAAGATATTTTAGAATCACGCAAAGGGGCTCATGGTGGATTTATCTTAGCCAAAGACATTAGTGAGATTTCTGTCAATGCCATTATCTTTGCAGCTGAGGGTAAATCACCTGCTGTCTTTGATTGTACAAGCTACTCTCATAGCTGTCCCAATGGTATCATAGGCACCTGTGCTATCTCACCTTTTTTAATGAATTTTCAAGGAAAAATTGATGATTTTTTAGATGGGTTGATGTTAAGTGATATACTTTAGGAAGCTTTAGGTACTATACGCTTTATATATTACCTCTTATAAGGCTCATTTCATGCAACATGTTTACCACCTCTCTCATATTGACCTCGATGGCTATGGATGCCAATACCTTTCTCAACAATGTTTTGATACAATCGAATGCTACAATGCAAACTATGGGCCAGAAGTTTCTGCTAGGCTTAAAGAGATTATCAAAAAGATAGAACAAGACCAATTTATCAACGGCGACAAGATAGAAGCCCTCATACTCATCACAGACCTCAACCTCAATACCAAAGAAGGCAATTGGATAGAAAAAGAAACCATCCGTGTAGGAGCCAAACTCCAACTGCTTGACCACCACGCTACAGGTGCCAATGCGGCAGAGCGTTTTGCGTGGTATAAGCTAGATACTTCTCGTTGTGCCACACTTATTACGTATGATTGGCTACAAATACACTATGATTTTGACAAAGCCAATGAGTTAGCCCCTATCGTCAAAGCGATTAATGCTATCGATATTTGGGTGAGTGATGATGCACTGTTTGAGTATGGCAAAGTGATGCTAGGTATGATTTCAGGCGCTAGAGAGATAGGGCGTATCTTATTTCCTGCTGAAGATAGAGCCTTCAAACTCTCCATGATAGACGCAGCCAAAAATATCATCCAAGAAGAAGATGCCCCTATCAAACTAGATGATGCCCTACATCAAACCAAAAAAGCTTTCTTCAAAAAAGACACAAATGATACCAAAGACAACCTTGTAGCCTACTACGTCACAGACCTACTCACGACAGACAAACAACGTCTCACGATACAATACAAAGAATACAAAGGCATATTAGGCTACAACGTAGGCAATGCGTCCATTATAGGAAATGCGTCTATGGTAGCCAATGAAGATTATGATTTTTACATGGATGTCAATTTTAGAGGAAATTTCTCTCTAAGAAGCAACAATAAAATGGATGTATCAGCCATGGCAGGACACATAGGAAACGGAGGAGGACACCCCAATGCAAGTGGAGGAAAGATAGACGGATACAAAGACTCATTCGTTTATGCTGATGTCCGTCAATTTGTACAAGAGTATATTGATGAGAAGTGTAAATAGCTATCACTTCTTCGTCTAGGAAACTATTTTTACACACCCAAAAAATCAAAACCCTAGGTTTGAAAGATATTCAAATTCTATTAACTCTCATGGGTTATAATACTTTTTAATTATAACCCATGAAGGAATACAATGTTTAAAACAACATCTACTATACTACTTACTCTCGCTCTGGCTTTGCCTCTTTCTGCTACAGAAACTTCTACCGTTACACCCAAGACTACCGTGTCTGCTCATGCAGCCAATAGTGCTGCGTATACACTTTTGGCTACGATGAATATGAAAGAGAGTTATGAGGGCATGATAAAACGTATTACCAAAATGCAAATACAGTCTAATCCTGCACTTAAATCTATTGAGCCTATGATAGAAGCATTTTTTACAAAATATATGGGTTGGGAAGCACAGCGTGGTGACATCGCTGCCTTGTATGCCAAAAACTATACAACCACAGAATTGAAAGAACTCAATAGCTTTTACCAAAGCCCTCTAGGTCAAAAAACCGTTCAAATCATGCCACAACTAGCAGCTGCTTCTGCAAAGATAGGACAAAGTAAGATGATAACACACATGCCAGAGATGAAAAAAATGATAGAAGATGAACTCAAAAAAGTATCTGCCAAGTAAACGTCTTGCAAAACTCGGAAGTGATGCTTTAGCGTCACCCTTTGACGAGGCTAAAGCTATTATCTCCGATGAAAAAAAACCCACTCTCCATATCATCAGATACGACAAAATATGCTAAAAAAATAGAAAAATAGGGTCAAAAAAATAGAAAAATAGGGTCAGGTGACAATGACAACTCATACTCTATTCCTCTTCAGCACACCATACACAGCTTGTTGTGATATTCCCAATACTTTAGCAATCATGTGCTGAGAATAGCCTTGTTTAATGGCTTTGAGCATCTGCTTGTTTCTCTCCTTTATATCTACAATATCTTTGAACACAGTTTCAAGTTTTTGTATGTTTGGCTTTTTATCTAAATTTGGGGCTTCTATTAATGATGATGCTTTTTTAAGCTCTTGGAGTTGTCCATTATCTACAGGGTGAGTTAAAAATGCTTCAATTGCTTGAGCATCTTCTTTGTGCTGTTGTGTTATCCATGCATTTTTTAAGCATTCTGGTATCTCTTTGTAATTAAGAAAATAGTGGTAAGAGCTATAAGGGTATTCTTTTAACTCTGTAACCATATTTGCTTTAAGTGGGTTTTGTTCTATGTAGCACATAAGCGTATATAGGTAGGCTTCATCTGTCACATACCAAGACTTAAAGCGTCCTTGCCATAAGTGACCTACTCTTTTATATTTTTTATTAAAGTAGATGGCGTAGTTCATGTTGAGTTGTCTCATAAACTTAGATAGATTTTCTTGTGTGATTTCTATAAGTAGATGATAGTGGTTAGACATGAGACAGTAGTTATGTAAGGTAATCCCAAAACTCTTCATATAGAAGCACATAAGCTCTTCAAAGTATTCATAATCACTTGCCTCTTTAAAGATAACTCTTTGTTCTACACCTCTATTTATGATATGGTAATATCCTGCTATCTCTATACGTGGTCGTCTTGCCATAACTTTCTCCTTTGTGAAAGTATAGCGTTAGATTACTTAGATTGTCATTGTTACCTGACCCTTATACTTCTTATACTTTTATACTTTTTATACTTCAAACCAAAACCCAATACCTATACCTTTGAGCCACTGAGTATCGCTTCAACACTCTATAAAATCTATGGCATAGACAATCCCGAAATCTTGACCAATAATCTACCTGTAATTAGCCCACTCTTTAGCTAAATTGGATAAAATAGAATTAAAAGGAGTTGTTTATGGCACTATTAAAAGAAGATACTCACTATTTACCCTCTTATACCTACGAGGATTATAAACATTGGGATGGAGATTGGGAGATTATCAGAGGTGTCGCTTATGCAATGTCTCCTGCTCCTGTGAAGCGTCATCAGATGTTGGTAGGACTGATATTTTCAGAGATTATTTCCAAAAATTATCATTGTAGGGAATGTGAGGTACTTATAGATTCTGATTGGAAGCTAAACTCTAGTAATATCCTCAAACCTGATGTATCCATCGTATGTAATGACAAAAATATCAAATATATATCTAAGACTCCAGAGGTAATATTTGAAGTCATCAGTCCTTCTACTGCAAGAAGAGATGAAGAGCTAAAATACAGTATTTATGCCAGTGAAGGTGTCAAATACTACATACTCATCTACCCCAACGAGCTTGTAGCAAAAGTCTATAAAAATAATGATTTTACATTTAAAAAGCTAGGAGAGTTTGACAGTGAAACACTTGATTTCATAGATACAAAATGTGATTTTAGTTTTGATTTTGACGCTATATTTAAGAGGTTTAGGGATTAATTAAATTTTCAAATATTTAGCAATACCAAAGTATCCCCTAAATCTTAACCCTAGCCTCTAAAGCACGAGAGAGTGACATAATGTCGATATTGTCTAACTCCACGCCTGTGGGTACACCTTGGGCTATTTTGGTAAAGTGTATATTTAAGCCTTTGAGCTTCTCTTCTATGTAGAGTATCATCGTATCTGTAGCAATGCTAGGAGGGAAAGCAAAGATGATTTCATCTACACCTCCTACGGCATAAAAGAGATGGGCTTCATCCATATCACGTACTTCTGATATGACATAATAGACCCCTTTAAACTCTCCACTGTCTTCTATGGTCAAGATGTCTTTTGCTGATTGCACGATACAGAGTTTGGAGCTGTCTCGGTAAACATCAGAGCAGATACTACAGAGTTCATCTTCGCTCATATTGTGACACTTTGTGCATTTTTGGATAGTGTTGATACCTGTTTCTAGGGCATGAGAGAGTTTCATACCAGCAAAGCCATCTACCATCACAGCATGGTATGCCATACGAATAGCAGATTTTTTACCAATAGAGGGCAAAGATTGAAAGGCATCCACTAGGTTTTCAAATGCTTCTATCTTTTTGTGTTTCATTATACTCTTTCGTAATCTACGACTTTGGAGTACTCTACCACTGTTTTGATAAAATCTATTACTTTTAGATGCTCAGGATGTATGGCATAGGCATTAAGCCCCTCTTTGCCTTCAAAGACTGTGATGATACTCAAATCCATCGCACGTTCTTCTGATGAAAAGTTAAGTCCTACATCGATACTGCGTAAACTAGGCACAGCACCCATGAGGTTTTCAAGCATCTGTTTGGCTTGGATAATATTGGCTTTTTTGTTCTCTTTTTTAAATGCAAACGTCACGATATGTACAACCATAGAAAGTCCCTCTGAAATGTTTTGGGCATTATAGCTAAATTATGGTAGAATTTCGCAAAAATGATTGACAAATAAAGGCAAAGCAATGAGCGAAATATGTTATTATGAAATACTACAAGTAAGTAAAAGCTGTTCTGGTGGAGAACTCAAAAAAGCGTATAGAAAACTCGCTATGAAATTTCATCCCGATAGAAACCCTGATGACAAAGAAGCAGAAGAGCAATTTAAAACCGTCAATGAAGCCTACCAAATCTTAAGTGATGAGAGTAAAAGAAGCATTTATGACCGTTATGGAAGAGCAGGATTAGAAGGTCAAGGTAGTAGAAGCAGTGGCTTTGGGGGTGGTAACATGGATGATGTTATGGATATGTTTAACTCTATGTTTGGTGGGGGTGGTGGTGGAGGCTTTGGCAGACAATCTCGTAGAGACCCTAGCCAAAAATATGCACTAGATTTTGAGATAGAACTTCCACTAAAGTTTCATGAAGCTGTCTTTGGCTGTGAAAAAAAGGTAGATATTCGCTACAAGTCCTCATGTAATGACTGTAAAGGTACAGGGGCAAAAGATGCAAAACTTGATACCTGTAACTACTGTAAGGGGCAAGGGCAAGTCCTCATGCGTCAAGGGGCGATGCAATTTGCACAGACCTGTCCACAATGTCAAGGACAAGGACAAAGCATCAAAGAAGCGTGTGGTGGCTGTAAAGGCAAAGGCTACCATGAAGAAGAAGATAGCGTCACAGTAAACATCCCTGCTGGTGTAGATTCGGGCAATCGTTTACGTGCCCAAGGATATGGAAATGAGGGTAAAAACGGTCAACGTGGAGACCTCTACCTCACATTTATCGTAGAAGAAGATGCACACTTTATCCGTAATGGTAATGACATTTATATAGAAGTACCTGTATTCTTTACCCAAGCCATACTAGGTGAGACACTCTCTATCCCTGCCTTAGAAGGCGAGTTAAAACTAGAACTCAAACAAAGCACCAAAGACAAAGAACAGTTTATCTTTGAGGGAGAGGGTGTAGCCGATGTACACGGAGGAAGAAAAGGTCGCCTTGTCGCACAAGTACAAATGACTTTACCTAAAAAAATCAATGAAGAGCAAAAAGCATTGCTTGAAAAACTACAAGAAAGCTACGGCGTAGAAAGCCATCCTCACAACTCTACCTTTGACTCAGCATTTGATAGAGTGAAATCTTGGTTTAAGGGTTAAATACCCTAAAATAGCCATCTTGCAAAACCTATCGGATACGATGGGTTATGCAAGAAGTCCATTGTATTGCACAGAATCAATTTCTCTTTAATTTGCATGAATATCCAATTTATATTGACATACCCCCCAGTTACTAACTGTAATCAAAAGTATGATACTATATATGATAAATTATCATACTCAAGGATACAATGATGCTTAGAAAAACTATATCCATAGATGAACATCTCTATTTGGCATTAGAACAAGAAGGTGTACTTAAACATTTTAAAAGTTTTTCAGAATTGGTTTCCTCTTCTTTAGAAAAAACTATTGTCTCTATGAAAAAAGAAAATTATAGAAAGCAAATAGAAGCGATGTCACATGACCCTATGGTTTTGGCTGATATAGCAGAGATACAAAAAGACTTTCGATATGCAGACAATGAACACGATGCAGTTTAATATCTATTGGGCAAATCTCAATCCAAGTATAGGGAGAGAACAAGCAGGACATAGACCTGTACTTGTTGTCTCTAATGATATTGAAAATCAAATGGACATCGTTAGCGTCATTCCTCTTACTTCTCGTAAAGCAAAAAGAAAGATATATCCCAATGAAGTGTTAATCGTCCTCAATGATAAAGAAGTAATTTTGCTCTGTCATCAAATCCGAAGCATCTCTAAAAATAGAATAGAGGGTAAAATAAGTGCTTTAGAAGAGAATGTTCAAGCTAAGGTCATTGATGTATTGTGCATGAGGTTTAGCTAAAAAAGCAACCAACCCTAATCAAATTGATGCAAAAGTGGAGACCTCTACCTTACATTTATCGTATTGCACAGAGTCAATTTCTCTTTAATTTGCATGAATATCCAATTTATATTGACATACCCCCCTCTATATTTAGATATACTTATAAAGTAAATTTAAAATTAACAGGAATACAACTATGAAAAATATCTATAAAAGCATCGTTATCTTCATCTTAGGATTAAGTTTATCTCTAGCCGAAACGATAGAAGGTCATACACTCCCCCCTGAACCTAAAAATCCTGATGCTACGCTTTTGGGTGTAGATACGAATGATAATGGAGTGAGGGATGAAGTGGAAAGATGGATTTATAAAGAGATGCCTACTTATCATCATCCTAAAATTGAGAGAGTGATTGCTATGCAACAAGCTAAAGCAGACCAAATGGCATTGGTTGACCCTACAAATAAGGATGATAAAGTACTTGATGCAATGGAGAGAGGTAGTGATTGTTGGTATTATTATCGTCGTATCAAGAATATAGCTTCTACTCCAATGTTTAGTATAAAAATAACGGATAAAAGTTTTAATACAAGAGAGCGTCTAAAGACTTATTTAAAATATGATTATAGTTTAAGTGGTCGTGTTTTTACAAGTTCAATAGAAACTATTGATGATTGTGATGTCAATATTAATGAAATAAATTAAAATATAGGAGTACACCTATGAAAAATATCTATAACCCCATCGTTATCTTCATCTTAGGATTAAGTTTATCTCTAGCCGAAACAATAGAAGGACATACACTCCCTCCAGAACCCAAAAATCCTGATGCTACGCTTTTGGGTGTAGATGTGAATAAGAATGGGGTGAGAGATGAAGTGGAAAGATGGATTTATAAAACAGAATATTATACCCATAGTCAAATTAATAAGGTGATTGCAATGCAAGAGGCTAAATTTTATCAGATGACATTAGTAAATCCAAATAATACGGATAATAAAGTTGACGATGCTTTAATGAGAGTTATTGATTGTAAAAGATATTATGAAAAATCACGAAATATTCCTTTGGGCAAAGGGGGAAGACCTCTTTCTTTTAATTTACTATTTCAAGATAAATACTTTAATACAAAAGAAAGATTAAAAACCTATATGAATTATAATTATGGATTAGGAGAAATTAAAGTATATACATTAACATCTGACGATTTGATTAATTTCAATAATTGTGATGAAAACATCGATCTATTACAGTAAGGAGGGTATGATGAAAAATATAATAATAGGGACTGTAAATCCTTCTGTGTCAATTAGATAAAATACTAAACATAGAATTATTTACAGTCCCCCTTACTGCACCTTTTGGTGTAATAGTATCTTAGTTTCTGAGTCTTCAAAACTTGTGTCATCACTTCTTTTGTCATACGCCATTACATAAATTTCATCGCCACTTTCTAGGTAATGGTGTTCGCCAAAGTCTGCATACGCTGTAGCACCTATGGAGATGAGTGCTTCTTTGGGATAGTTACACGCTTTTAAATGTTGGGCTATATCTTCAAGAGGGCCAAAGTCTTTTTGGGTGTTCATCTTGTTTACTAGCCATAATTGTAGCTTGGTATAGAAGTAGGAGTAGCCCAAAAGTGGTGCATCCACACCATAAGGATGCAATACCCCATCACGTTTGACAAAAGAGCATAGATGGTAATTATCCATAATTCCACCCTCTTTAAATGTATCTATTGCTATCCATTTATTGCCTATGCCTTTGGAGTTTACGCCCCATGATTTCTTTTCGGAAATTTTTTTAGCACCCTCTTTTCTAATGGTACAGTCGTTAAAAGTTGTAAATTTTTTGGCTTTTAAATCTACTACTTCATGCCTATCATTATAGACAATATCAAACAATACAGCGATTTCGGGTTCTACTTGTGCATTGGCTTCATAGCTAGGAAGTTCTAAGGTGTCTGTACCGATAGCATAAAGACCCAAAAAGCTTGTAGAATGAGGTAGATAAAAAGGAAATATCCCTTTAGGTGCATCGACTGATTCGGTAAGGACATTTTCAAAATCTTTAAGTTCTCCAGCTTGTTCTAAATGATGTGCAAAATTTCCTGCAACACCAAAACATATTGTATTTTTTAATGACATAACTATCCTTTGATATATTTACCGTAGTATAGCTTAGAGATGATTAGTATGTGTTTTGAAAGGGATAAAGAGAAAAGTGTAAAGAAGAAAAATGTAAAAAGAAAAGATTTGAGAAGATAACTTTACTACCTAAAAGAGAGTAAAGTTATCAAAGAGCCACAAGAGGATTAGTTTCCTGCTACAGCGTCTTTGAGTGTTTTACCTATTTTAAACTTAGGTGCTGTATGTGCTGCTTTTGTATATGTTTTGTCAGTCCCTGGTACTTTACCAGATTTTTCAGCCACTTCTGCTGTAGAAAATGTACCAAAACCTACCAAAGAAATACTGTCTTTAGCTACCAATAATTCTGTTACTGAATCGGTAAATGCTTTGAGTGCTTTCTCTGCTGCTGCTTTCGTTTCAAATTCGCCATTTTTTTGTATCAATTCTACAAAATCAGATTTTGTCATGTATTATCCTTAGTTTTAAATATCCCACATTATAGCACAAGAAAGGATTAATAAAAGTTTAAAAATATAAAAAATGTCCTATTTTACGTCATTTGAGAGGATTTTACTAGATATTTCGCATCTAGTCTCTCCCCAAAAAACCTACCTCAACCCCTCATCAAATTTTGAGTCTAAAGAGATTTTAAATTCTACTTTATCTTTGAGGAAGCCTACTTGATCAGAAGGCATGATATTGACAAACTTTACTTCTTTGTCTAATCTCTTTTTGATATTGGATTTGAGTCTATGTAAGACTGATATTTTATCTACGAGTATCCCTTGGATATCGGGGGCATTGGCTACAAATATTTTGCCTTCGGTATAAGGGAGGAGTGCTTCTCTTTTCATGCCTCTATTGTTGGCTACGGAGTCTATAAAGTTGTTATACGTAGGTGTGAGTAACTGTTCTTTGAGGTATTTTTTATCTTCTTCACCTATTTTCTTAAAAAGACTAATTGGCTTTTTGTATTTACCTGAACTTACATCATCTTCTTCTATCCCTATCGTATCTGCTAGTTTACCTATATTGTAGTGAGGTAATATGACCCCTATAGAGCCTAACATGGCGTTTTTATTGGCGATGAGAGGTTTGATAGCTGAGGCTATGTAGTATCCACCACTAGCTGCTACAGACTGTACGTACATGGTAATATTTTTTTCTTTACTATAGTCTTTTAGGTATTCACTTAGCTCTTCAGATGCTGTAGGTGAGCCTCCAGGAGAGTTCATAATAAAGAGTATTTCATTGTACTCTTTGTCTTTTTTGACTTTGTCCATACTTTTTATTACTTTATTGACAAATTTTTGCGTGACGGGTTCGTTAAAATCCACTACAGCTATCTTATCACCTAGAGGGACACTCTCCCCCAATAAGCCATAAGACTTTGCCAAAAAGAGCAATAAAGCGACCTCTGCTACGATGGCTAAGAGAAACATCGATGTCTTTACCTTGGCACTCACTAAATCCCACCCTGCTCTTTTTTGTTCTAATACTTCTTTTTCCTCTGTATTTCCAAAACCTAAAAATTTCACTATTGTTCCTTTATTTAAAATGTTTTACACCATTGGCTATCTGTTCTTCTAACGCTATAAATGCTTTATCCATCGCATCTACGATACTTGTAGCATCCTCTTTGTTCTCACTTTGGATAGGGATAATACCACTAAAGAGTTTTGACTTTATTTTTTTGCTTTGTATCTCTTCGATACGCCATGTAGCATCTAAGTAGACGTGCTTACCTTGGGCGATAAAGCGACTGATTTGTACCGATATTTTGATATGGGCTTGTCTACTTACACCCCATGGGTAAGGATAGACATCTGGCTGATTAAATTTCTTTTGTAAGTAGCCTATGAGTCTATTGGTAAGTCCCGTATCTAAATCTTCACCCCATTGTGCATTGGAAAGTAGTGTGATTTGACTTGATGACTGAGCAATGGCTATATCTCTTTTATACAAATACGCAGGTATCGTAATCTTTTCTACCCCTATGATACCCTTAGATAGCGTATAACTCTGTGTCGGTGTAGAAGCCACAGAAAGAATATAATACTGATTATTAGAGAGCATGATACATCCATTGAGGAGAAGCAGTGCTAAGATTCCCCATATTACATTAAATTTTTTCATTAATTGTCTCCAAATATCAGTGAATTAGGGTTACGGTTGAGCATACGTAAAAAGACTTGCATTTCTTCTGAGGTACGAGAGAGTATCTCTAAAGTTTGAGCCAATTGTTCTTTTACTAAAGAGTCACTGTCATAGCCTTTGACCACGGTAGATGTTTCTTTGAGTGTCTTTGTCATCTCTTTTAATGCTCGGTTGAGTTCATCTGGCATGACATTAAAAGACTTTTTACTTGTGAGTCTATTAATATCTTTTACCGTGTCTTGTAAAGAGAGTAACAAAGTATTGGCATTGCCTATAGGTTCAGAGGTAGATTCTATCACCGTAGTCACCGATTCTAGTAGTTCTTCTAAGCGTAAGTGATTGAGCTTATTGAGTATCTGTGTCACAGAGGTCATGATACCTGTAGCACTTTGGCTTGTCATAGGTAACATGACATATCTATCTCCTTTTATCATCGTACCCTCTTTGTCTGAGTGCCTAAAGGTAAGGTCTACATACTGAGCACCTGAAAGTGGGTCTATGGCTGTTATCTTTGCACGTAAGCCCTCTTCTACTGCCATATAGAGGTTTTCTTCACCTGTGATATTGATGTCATTTTTATCTTCAAAGACAGAAGTATCAATCTTAATCAATACTTCTCCTTTCATTTGATGGCTATTTCTACTATAGGAGAGTTTTATATCTACCACTTTTCCTATATCAAATCCTTCAAAACGCACCACAGAACCCTCAGACAGTCCAGAAATAGATTCTCTAGTCAGTAGCATAAATAAAAGATTTTTTTTCAATCCAGAGCCTAGGACATGATTTTGTGCTTCTGTTTTATTTTTATACAATGGAAAGATAGCATCTTTTGGTATCTCTCTACCTTGATACACCCCCGAAGAAGAAAAGACTATTCCCCCTGTTAACAAAAAGTTCAAAGGTGCTATATCTAAATCAAATTTGCCTTTAGATAAATCCAAATTCATCGTATTTTTAATCCAAAATTTAGAGTCTATATGAATATAAGGGGTATATTCGTTATCAATAAAAAGAATAACTTCAATATTTTTGTCATCTAACGAGAGATATTTATACTGTACTGTACCTACTTGTATACTTTTATAAAAAACAGGCATACCTACGGTAATATTACTAGCATTTTTTGAAATAAGATGAAAATATTTACCCGTACTTGTGTCATGGTAAGGTTCTACAAGCCCTATATGTCTCTTGCGAAATGTTCCACCTTTTTTGGAGTAAATATCAATATATGTCCCTGAAAGAATCGTATCTAACCCACTTACTCCAGAAAAGCCCACTTCAGGCTTGACAATCCAAAACTTTGCATACTCTGTCATATACGGTTTAGATGCTTTAGAATTCATACGGATACGCACCACTACCCCTTCGATATCATCTTGTATATAAATTTTAGTAATCTTCCCAATAGGTACATTTTTGAATTTAACCACACTTTGCCCTGCTACCAAGCCTTCATTTTTGGGAAATATTATCTCTATTTCTGGTCCTAAATCTTCAAAGTATTGATACGCTAACCATCCTGCTATCATCAGTGCGATAAAAGGGACAATCCAAATAGAAGTCAAAAAATTAAATTTACTAGATTCTTTGATTTTGGGTATAGGCTGTGACATTTATAGTTTTTCCTTTATAAGACGTTCATCAAAAGCATGTGCTGCTAAGAGTGTAAAAAATACCGAGATAGCAAATGCCGTAGCAGCAGTACCTGCCACGATAGAAATATTGGACAAGTGTATCAACCCTGCTAAAATGGCTACGACAAAAACATCTATCATAGACCAAGGGCCAATAACCTCTGTCATGTAGTATAATTTATGTTTAGATACTTTCTTATCGTTTCCTAAAGGGTATTTTACACTAATTAACAGATAAAACAAAATGAGAAACTTTAACACAGGTATCATAATAGAGGCAAAAAAGATAACCAACGCGATAGGATACGAGCCATGCTCCCATAAAAGCACCACCCCTCCTAAGATAGTACTGCCCTCTGCTTGTCCAAATTGATTGGTAATAAGAATAGGATAGAGGTTCGCAGGAATATACATAATAATCGCTGTTATCAAATATGCCCATGATTTTTCTGTACTAAAATTTCTATGTTTATAGATATTTGACCCACAACGACGGCATATATTTTTATTGCCTTTGTCTATGTTCACAGCCCCACAGATAGGACAACGCATCAAATCATTTTCATCTACTTCTATCATTTTATTGCTTCCTTGAGTATAATTCTCTTGCGTAGCATCCATATCTCAGAGAGATGAATATATTTTACGAGATACAAATCAATCAAGACAAAGACCATTAACGCCCAAAAAGCCACTCCCATATGTATCTGAGCATAGCCGATAAGCTTAACTAAGGAGACGAGTATTGAGACTAAAAATATATCGCTCATACTCCATGGCGTGATATAGGCTAAAAGTACCAAAAGTTCTTTAGAAAGTTTTGTACCAACCCTAAACTTAAGCAAGGTAAAAAGAAGTGTATTGATAAGAAAAATCATCAAAGGAAAGATAAAGATAAGAAAGGCACAAATAATCCCTACAATGTAAAAACCACTCGCAAAAAGAGAAAAAATTGTCTTGGGTATCGTAAGAAACTGCCCCACTCCCAAAAGTTCAATCTCCACCAAAGGAAAGGCATTTGCCAAAACAAAAAAGACAAGCCCCGTCATACTCAATGCCAAACCATGATCGACAAGCCTCGTATCATATCGGTACAAGATACCCCCACAGCCTGTACAACAAGCATGAGAGCCATCTTTAATAGGTATCTCTTCATGGAGTGTATAACATTGATGACAGATTACAAATCTATCTAAAACATCTTCATTTTCAAGTTTCATGGCTATAATTATATCCAATAATACTAAGGGTCAAAATGCATATACTCTCTATTGGTCAAAATATCAGTCATAACTCACTCCAAATCACCTCTATTACAGAGTCACAACTCTCTACACAAGACGATATACAAGAGTATGACTATATCATCATCCACGGTGGAGATGGCACGATACGCCGTGTACTCAAAGCACTCCAAGGCATCGTCATAAAAGCAAAATTTATACTCAATCCCACTGGCTCATTTAATGTTATTGCCAAACTACATAAAGTACCAAAACTAAAAAATATACTTGATAAACTAAGTAATAATACACCTCTCATAGATGAAAAACATCACTATTTTAGTCTCAATCAAGAAATATTTTTATTTTCAGCAGGAAATATGGGTGATTTACAACATATCTTCCTAGCAGAAACCTTACGCTTTGGTATCCTAAAAAAAGGCATCACAAAGTACCTTTTAGCCGTATTCTTCTTACTCCCCCTACACCTCATCATGACCCCATTCATGCTACTAAGCCCTAGAAGGTTTTTCATCTTTACCCCTGCACGATTCATCTCCAAGATAGGTAGCTTCCGTGGCGAAGTAGTACCAATGAGCATACAGCTAAAAAACAACTACAACCTCATAGAACTAGATGGAGACATAGTAACCATCCAAGAAAGCACCCTAGAGATAAAACCTGCTGGGTTTATCAAGGTGGTGGTGGGTTAATTTATGGGGTATTCTATTTTGTTAGATTTTTAGTACACTTTTTGTTATGTGTTATTGTGTGTGTTACACTATCCCACAAGTTTATTTTTTTCATTTTCAAAATCAAATAATGACATTTGTTGCATAGATTTTTTACATTTTACCACTTCATCTGTTTTATTTAATATTTGTTTTTTAACTTCTTTTGCTATTTCTTCTACCATGGGTATCACTATAGAATTTCCAATTCGATTATAAAGTTTAGCTTTTGAGCCAAGTAATTTAAAATCATCTTTAAATCCCATTAATCTATAACACTCTTTTAAAGTTAGTTTTCTTACTTTTCCATTGTGATATACAAAATATCTTCCTGCTGATTCTTGTGATGATAATGTGGGGTGTGTTCCCTCTGATGAGTATATCCTATTTGGTTGCTTATGCACTCTTGATAAATGTATTGTATCTGGTCTTGTTCCTTTTGTTCGTATTTTTTTATTTCTATACCCTACAAAAATTAGTCCAGATGGTTGTTTCTTAGGATTTTCTATAAGTGTATATTCATTTTTATCTAAGTATTCTATTTGTCCATTATCTTCTTCAAGAATATCTTTAATACTAATAACTTGTTTCGTCTTTAAGCTGTTGAAATCAAATTTAATTCCATTTAAAGAGCCTATTATTATTGTTCTTTCTCTATTTTGTGGTACACCAAAATCTTTAGCATTGAGTACTTTCCAATTAGTTGTATAGCCTAATTTATTTAAAGCATTTAAAACAACTTTCAGAGTATTTCCATTATCATGACTTTTAAAATGTTTTACATTTTCTAAGACAATAGCCTTTGGCTTTTTTTCTTTTAATATTCTTTCAATATCAAAAAATAAAGTTCCCCTAGTATCATTAAAACCTTTTTTCTCTCCTGCAATACTAAAAGGTTGACATGGAAAACCTGCCAATAAAACATCATGATTTGGTATCTCTTTTTCATTTATCGTTGTTATATCTTTAAAGACTGTTTCATTATAATTAGCTTGATACATTTCACCTGCATGTTCATCTATTTCTGAACTAAATACACATTTACATTCATTTTTTTCAAAACCTGTTCTAAATCCACCAATACCTGCAAATAGATCAATAAACTTATAACTCATGATTTAATCCTAAAGTTAATTCATTCCATTTTTGCTTATGAATAGCTTTTAACTCAGTATCATTATTTATTAATTCAGAGTAAATAGTATAAAAAACTTCTAAATCACTGATGAGTCTCATATAGTATTTTAATGTTGCCATAATTCCATTTACGATTATTTGACACCCATGCTCTTCTTTTGCTTCTTGAATTATTTTATTTATCTCTTCTTCATCTTCTATCTTAACTTCATAATATGATAAGATATAATATCTTTTAGGATTGTATTTTATTATTTTCTCTTTTGCTATTCTTACTATATTTGCATCAATAGGCTTATCTAGTTTTATCTCTATTGCTTCAAACAATTCATGCTTATTAAATATTTCAATATCTCCAGCACTTTTAGATGTTCTATCACTTGCTGTATGACTACCTAATGCTTTTAAAGTACAATGATTATATCTTGATACTTCATTGATAATAATTTTATAAATTGAATAAAAAGCTAAAACTTGATTCATACTATATATTATCCAATTTTTTATACTTTTTAGTCAAGTAAATCCATACTGTTTTGAATACTCTCATCTATAAATTTAAAAAGTTCATTTTTATCATTGATAGCTGTCAGATATTCACTTCTATGCTCATTCTCAATTAATGGGGGAACTATATTATTTTGGATAGCTTGAAAAGCCATGATTAATCTGCCTACTCTTCCATTGCCATCGGCAAATGGATGGATTCTTTCAAATAATATATGAAACTCTGCAATATCTTCTAAACTCATACGGTTACTATTAAATCTATACAATAAATTTTCAATATCATTTGAGATTTTATTAGGTACTGAGAGTTTTATATCTACACCTTTTATATACCTTTCATCTAGTCTATATGCTCCAATAGGTTTAGAAATAAATTGAGGTACTACTTTTAAAGCATCTTCAAACATAATCGCATGAATATCTTTTATAAAACTACTGTCTATAATAGTATATGGATTGGTAGCCTCACGCACTATGACATCATAAGCTTTTGCAAAGCCCAAGATAACAAGTTGTTCATGTAAAGGTTTATCTCCTGCCGTATTTCCATGTTCTAATAACTCTTTGGTCTCTCCAAAAGAGAGAGTTGTCCCTTCCATCGCATTTGAATGATGGGTTATAGAGATACGAAGTTGTCTAAAAAGTTCTTCTCTTTGTTTTAGTGATAAATTATTTAAATTTTGCATTACTTTCCCCCTAGTTATAGCAAAACAAGTTTGCTATAGTAATTATATATTTTATCATTTAACCCCATTCAACAAACTCCCTAAAAATCCAACAGTCCAAACTTTTTAATAAATGCTTCATCTATATCTATAATGCCTTTTTCTTGGAGGCTATCTAAGACTGATTTGGTACATAGGGTGTCTTTTGGCCATTCTCTTGTGAAGCCGTCTAGGGTGCTTTTACTGGTGGCATCTATGCTAATAAATGGTTCTAATTGTACATCTCTTGAAGCGTCTATGTTGTTGACTACACGCCATACTAGCATATAGGCATCTTCTATGTCATTATTGGCTTGGTCTATGATGATAAGGACTTTGATGTGAGGTGCAAGAGATGCTAGTTTGGGTATCTCTTCTTTCATGCTTGTTTGTTTGTCTATTTGTATGACACAAAGTGGGTTTTTACTTTGGGTAAAGTATTGTTTTATGGCTGTGACATCAGGGAGTATGGCTTTTATTTTGGCTTCTAATGCTTTATCACTTAGCAAAGAGTCTAACCCTTGGGCTACTTCATCTCCTGTAGCGTCAATGCCTAGTTTTCCTCCTACAAACTGCTCATCAGAGGAGTGGTCTAAGTGGTCTACGATACCTTTAGTGATGAGGATTTTATCTTTGTCTAAGCGATTGAGGATATGCAAGGTAAGGGCTTGGCTCTCTTCTAGTTCTGGGGCATCTTCTCCTACAAAGAGTGCATGTTTGACAAAACTCATCTGCCCTACACCCCAAAATGCGTGCATAAATTGCAGAGCATGACCCTTGTATAGGGTTTTCATTTTGGCTAAGATAAGATTGTGAAATACACCATTTTCAGGCATATTATAGTCGATAAGGTCAGGAGCCATAGGTTTGAGCATGGGTAAAAACACACGTTCTGTAGCCCATCCCATGTACTTGTCTTCTAAAGGTGGTTTGCCTACTACGGTTGCTTGGAAAACAGGATTTTTTTTCATTGTAATCGTCTCTACTTCCATCACAGGAAAAGGCTCTTTTAGGGTATAGTAGCCTGTATGGTCACCAAAAGGACCTTCTATCTCTGTAAGCGTGGGGTCAACAAACCCTTCTATAACCACATCAACATCATGAGGGATATAGATGTCATTGGAGATAGATTTCACTAGCTTTGCATTGGCATTACGTGCATAGCCATAAAGTAGAAGCTCAAACATCCCATAAGGCATAGGGGCTTGACCACACCAGATATAGAGGGGGTCTCCTCCGATGGCTACCGTGATAGGCATCTTTTTACCTGCTTTTTGGTATTGGTCAAAGAAGTGAGAGGCATCTTTGTGTATCTGCCAGTGCATACCTAGTCTATTTTTATCATACTGTTGAAGTCGGTACATCCCTAGATTTTGCATCTGCCCATCGAGGCTTTGGGTATAGACCTGCCCCATCGTGATAAATGCTCCTCCATCTTCTTCCCATGTTTTAAGTATGGGTAAGGTATCCAAATCTACCTGTGCTTTGGGGACTATCACTTCTTGACAGCGTCCTCTTTTTGTAAGACGTTTGGGAAATACATTTTTTAAAGAGAGTGCTTTAGGAAGCATTTGAAGTGTGGCTTTAAGTCCTTTGGGTGGTTTGAGTTTGAGCAAAGCATCAATACCGTCTGCCAGTTCATCAGGATGTTTACCAAAAATCTTTTGTGTCAATGCCTTAGATGCAAAGATATTCATAAGCACAGGCATCGTATATTCTATCCCCTTGGCTTTGTTGATAGGATGGGTAAAAAGAAGTGGTCGTGAGTCTTCTTTTTTGACTTCTATGTATGCCACATGAGGGATTTCAAGCTCCACATCAAGAGGCTCATCTATGATTTTTAAATTTCCATGCTCTTTGAGCCATTGTACTACGTCTTGCATCGTTACATTCCTCTATTGTTTATGACAAATATTATAACCACAAAGTCATTTATACTAGATGATTATGCTATACTATAAAAATTGTAAATTATCATTAGTAAGGTCATTGTATCCCATGTTAAAAAAAACTTTTAAAATTATTCTTTTTTTATTTCTTCTTATCGTTATAGCACTCTATTATTTTGTCTATACCCCTTCAGGAAAGCAACAAGGGTACTCTATCATTAGTTTTGTACTTTCAGAAAAGAACCATTTACATATAAAACTTATCGACCTTAATCTAAAATCTTATCCTAAGATGAGTACAGAGATTTTGATAGAAAAAAAATATACACTCAAAATAGCAGGTGTGTATGAAGATAAAAAGCTTGATATGCACTATAGTATTACAAGCAACTGCTTAGAGAGTAATATCTGTAGTATTAAAGATGATGTCAATATCACAGGGACTATAAAAGGCAAAGTACATCATGCTACTATCTTAGGTGAGGGTCATGCCCTTGATGGTCACATACGTTATCAAGGGATTAAGCAACGACATGGTGTGAGAGATGTCAACGCATCATTTGCAGATATAAATGCTAGTAAACTCTTTAGATTACTAGGTCAAAACCCTATTTTTAAGGGAAAAGCCAATGCCCAACTCAATATAAGTCACCTCAACAAAAAACAAAGAAGAGGCACACTAAGCTATAGCGTACATGATAAAGACTATCATGGTTTGGATACAGAAGTAAAGATACATATCAGTACCCAAGATACTATACACAATTTTTTTATACATGTCAAAAGCCCTACAGCTGAAGTCTCCTTAGTAGACGGTATCTATAACCGAGAGACACAAATAGCCCATGGTACGTATATCGTAGATATAAAAGAAGCTTCAGACCTTGAAGAGCTATTACATCTAAGTTACCAAGGTGCTGTTTATAGTACAGGAGAGATAGACTATAGCAAAAAAGAAGGTGTCCTCATACGAGGCTTCTCCAAAAGTTTTGGAGGGGTACTTGATTTGGTCTACAAAGAAAGGAAATTACACTTTTATCTTGATAATGTTCCATTGTCTCCTCTTTTTGAAAAATTCTCTACGACCAGTGTATTGGATAGTAATCTCACAGGAAAAGGTATCTATAATTTTTTAACTAAAAATGTCCAATTTGATGCAAACCTTTCTGATGTTCGCTTTAAGAAAAGTAGCCTAACCCAAAGTATTTATGAAAAATCACATATTAATTTGGCAACAGAAGTCTTCACACACAATACCTTTAAACTAAGAACCATAGAAGAGACACTCTCAAGCACGTTAAGCTTAAACAATACAAACAATCATTTAAAATTTGCCAATACAATAATAAATAGTAAAAACCACTCGGTACAAAGTACAGTTGATTTGAAATTGGCTAAATATGCTCTCAAAGGTGACCTCTTTGTAAAGATAGATAAATATACCTCTGCTAATGATACCTACATCCGATATGATGGCATAGTTCAAAAGCATTATGCACTCAAACTCAATGGTCTTATCAACAATAAATGGGCAAGTGTAGATTATGCTCTTTCTGCTGCTAGACTGCCTAGCCATATCTGTACTATCATAGATGATGTCAATCTCACAGGTCATGTCAGTGGACCCTTAAAACGTCTCAATATAGAAGGTAAAGGTATTGCCCTTGATGGTCGTGTACAGTATAGGGCTGTCAAACGTAGCCATACCTTTGAAGACATCAATATCAAAATGCACAATATCCATGCCAAAAAACTCTCTACACTTCTAGGACATCCTGATTTACCTGCTGGTAAGGTTGATTTAGAAGCTGACTTTAGACTATTTTCTGAGGGTAGTAAAAAAGGAAAATTACACTACACACTTAAAAATGCCACCCTTTATGATTTGCCTTTTACCTTAGATAGTCACATCGTACTCAATGATGATAGACATGACTTTACAGCCAATATATCCTTAGCTGATGCCAAACTTACATTAGACAAAGGATTTTTCTATCTAAAGAGCAATGAAGCCCAAGCATTTTATACGCTAAAAATAGAAGACATACGAACCCTCAAATCACTCTTGGGTACAAAAGTAAAAGGTCCTTTTTATGCTGTAGGTACAGTCAATTATCATAATCAATTTATCATACATGGTCTTTCTAAAACCTTTGATGGATTGACCGAATTTAACTATGAGAACGACAAGATAGATATAAACTTATCACAAGTTTCTTTTAAAAATGTAATGAATATATTTTCCTATCCTCTTTTACTCGATGCCACTACCACTGCGAAGATACACTATGATTTGAACACAGAAGACATCAGGATAAAGGCTGACCTCATTGATGCCAAATTTATCTATAGTGACACCATAGAAGATATTTATCAAAAATCTGGTATCAATCTACTCAAAGAAACGTTTGACCGTTCTACTTTAGATTTAAAATACCATGATAAAATCATAAACGGTAATCTCATCTTAGACAATGATGAAAGTCACTTATCACTAACCAATGCAAGGATAGATACCAATCTCAACACTATCAATGGCTTTTTTGATATAAATATGCAACAACAAGCCTTTACAGGTAAGGTATATGGCTCACTTGATGACCCCAAACTCAATCTAAATATGCAAAAACTTATCCGACATGAGATGGATAAGCAACTCGATACCTTTGTAGGAGAAGGCAATAGAAAAATGATGGAAAGTATGCCTATGGGGGATGCAGCCAAAGATATGGCAAGTGGTATGGGTGGTGCATTTATGGGAATATTCTTTTAATGTTTAGAGTGTTCAAATATTTTGTCTATTTTCTTATCCTTGCTTCTTTATTTGTTTTTTATTTTCTCTTTACACCTTTGGGCAATAATAGCCTATACGCTATACTCAGTCAAGAGTTAAGTAAAAAAACAGATTTAGATATAGAGATAAAATCTATAGATATATGGTCTTATCCTCAGGTAAAACTGATACTTAATATACATAAAAAAGCAAAGCTTACACTCAATGGATACTTAGATGATACACGTATGGATATGCTCTACACCCTCTCTAGTGAATGTATCGCTACAGAAGAGTGTAAGATAGATGATACTATTGCTATACATGGTAAGATAAAAGGGTTTTTTACAAAACTTATACTCTCAGGAGAAGGCGTAGCACTAGATGGTTATGTCAACTATAACGCGATAAAATATACCGATAAAGTAGAAGATATACATATCCAAATGGATGATATTAATTCTAGTAAATTACTCCGACTACTAGGACAGACAGCCATTATCAAAGGAAAAGCCAACGCTACGGTATATTTTTCACTCATGAGTAAAAAGCACAAACAAGGAGTGATTACCTATGATGTTAAAGACAATCACTTTAAAGGTATTCCTCTATCTTTACATACTAAAGTTACTATCAATAATGATATACATACCTTTATCATGGATATTACCTCTCCTTACCTTACGCTCAATCTTAGTAAAGGTGTCTATCAACAAGAAAAAAAAACAGCCCATGCTCACTATGTACTTGATATAAAAGAGCTTAGTAAATTAGAACAATTATTAGGATATAAGTACAATGGAGCTTTCTATGCTATTGGTGAAATGTCTTATGCCAAATACTTTAAAGTAACAGGTCTTTCTAAAAGTTATGGAGGGATGACTGATTTTACCTTTGAGAATGATGGACTCAAAGTTAAATTAGATAATGTACTCTTGCATGAGATGGTGGCTCTTTTTCCTTTTCCTTCTATGTTGGTAGCCAATGCTACAGGGCATATCTATTATAACTTCATACAAGATACCCTTGTGGTCAATACTCGACTACATAATGCCAAATTTCTACACTGTAAACTTGCTGATGTAATCCGAAAAAAATCAGGGGTGAATATGCTCAATGAAACCTTTGATAACTCTACGTTAGATATAACCTATCATAACAATATGATTGTAAGTGAATTAAAACTAGCCAACGACCATAGCCATATCTATCTGAGCAATGCCAAAATAAATACCAAAAAAGAGACTATCAATGCCTACTTTGATTTTAAAATGCAAAAACAAGAGTTTTCAGGCAAGGTCTATGGAGCATTAGACAAACCCAAAGTCAACCTCAACATGCAAAAACTCATACGCTACCAAATGGACAAACAAGTGGATAAAATGATAGGTAAAAATAATAGAAAAATCATGGAAAATATGCCCATGGGCAACGTAGCCAAAGACATAGCCACCGATGTAGGTGCTTCTTTTATGAAAGTCTTTTTTTAGTAGATTTCTTGCAAAACTCTTTGGAATCGGAGTGTTTACACCCGAACAAGACGAGGCTAAAGCCATCGTTTCCTAGTTTTGCAAGAACTCTAGTAATCCAAGGTTTAGCGACTCAAGTACTTTTCAATATCGGAAGCCATTTCTTTTGGTTCAGTAGATGAGCCATAGCGTTTGATAACCTTACCTGATTTGTCTATCAAAAACTTAGTAAAATTCCATTTAATCCCTTCTGTTCCCAAAAACCCTGTGGCTTCTTTTTTGAGAAAACGATACAGAGGATGGGTATGCTTACCGTTGACTTCTATCTTTTCAAAAAGGGGAAAGGTCACACCAAAGTTGACCATACAAAAGTTTTGTATCTCTTTTTCTGAAGCAGGTTCTTGTCCTCCAAATTGATTACAAGGAAAGCCGATGACTTCTAAGCCTTGTTTACGGTAGGTTTGATAAAGTTTTTCTAAGCCTTTATATTGTGGCGTAAATCCACACTCACTTGCCACATTGACCACCAAAACAACTTTGCCTTTATACGTAGACATAGAGACGGCTTTACCTGTAATATCATTGGCTTCAAAGTCATAAAAGTGTTGCATAGATGCTCCTGCATTGAGAGAAAATGTAGATAGAGAAAGTGTAAATAACGTAATCAATAAAAATTTAAATAATGTAGACATGGCTACTCCTTTGCAAAGAGTATAGCATACTAATCTAAGAGCATTATATTTATTTTACAATCGATACATAAAAGTAACAATCAACACAAACTCTTTGCCTATACTGTTGAGTATGGCTTCTTTGAGCATCTTTTTTTCTTCGCTATTAAGAATACCTGTACTAATAACTTCACAGTGTATCTCATCGAGGGGTTGACGGTGCCAAATTTCTATGTTAGTTAGTATAATCTCATGTCTTCCTATACTAAACTCCATATTGGAAAGTGTCGTTTGGATGGCTACTTTTTCTTCCATTTTTACAAAAGAGCTATAGAGTGGGATAGAGACGATAGTGACGATAATCATCCATGTGAGTATTCCTTTTTTGGCAAGGTGCAAAGGAGAAAAGCCCAAGATAGCAAAGGTAAACGCAGCCGAGAGGACAATGCCCACAAGGTTGGTAATAAAGAGTAAAAAAGCCATAGAAAACATACTCCAATCACCCCAACCCAAGCCTATACCAGCCACAGCGATAGGAGGGACCAATGCCACGGCTATGGCTACCCCTGCTAGACTACCCAATATCTTTTCATTTGATTTTACATACGCAGCAGCAGCCCCTGAAACAATCGCCACAAAAAGGTCTAAAATAGTAGGGCTTAAACGTCCTATCATCTCTGTAGTAAGACGCTCTATAGGGGTAAAAAGTGCCAAAAGTGCTGACGTAGCTAGTACCACCAACACCCCTACCATGATACTCTTCGCACCATGTATCTCCAAAGTGCTGTCTTGACGAAGCACTCCCATGCTAAGGCTCACGATAGGTTGCATCAAGGGTGCTAAAATCATCGCCCCAATGATAATAGAAGAAGAGTTAATAAAAAGTCCAAAAGTAGCCAACATCGTAGATAAGATGAGCAATACCATAAAATTTTGTGTCACTCGGCTCTCTTCTCTAAGATTACTAAAGAGTGACGCATACTGTGCTTTACTTGCATGTGCAAAGAGTGGTATCGCCTCACTCAAATAAGAGACTCTCTCTTCATCAGAGGGTAGATTATCTACTTTTATACTATCTTTGAGTGTATTTTTTTGGTTTTGTTGTTCCCAAAATACTGTACCCACACTCAAAGCCAATGCCTTTTCTTTGACCTTTAGTAGCACAGGTGTTTGCCCCAAAGTACTCGAATCTACTAGCACTTCTAATGGCTTTTGGGTCTCAATATACAGCTGACTAGAACGCATAACCCCTACAGAATCAGGCAGAACCTTAGGGGTAAGATGAGACACCAACGCCTTAAATAGATACCCCATATATTGGAGTATAGACGTAGGAGAGAGTATCACGATAGAGAGTTTACCATCATTAGAAGAGAGTCCAGAAGCCAGTAGCTTAGATGCAAATGTATGGTTATGATACTCTACCCCTACTACCCCTACAGCCGAAAACTTTATCTCATTTTCTTTGGCATCGGTGATTTTCATTTTGGTATGTCTGAGGGTTTGTACTTTTCTAAGGGTCTTCCAAAATATTTTGATTCTATCAAGATATGTTTTGCCATTGAGTGCTGAATCAAAACTATCAAGAGGAGGTGCATCTCCTACGACCACTTCTTGAAGTACCATCATATCATTGGCATAAAGTAAGTCTATATGCTTTTGTGTCGGTGTAAGTGCAAGGACGACAGCCTCTTTGGTCTTTGTAGGTAAATCAAAGGTACGTATCAGCTCCTTTTGTGCCAAAAGAGGGATGATACCCACACTCAAAGTATTTTTATGAGCTATCGTCAAAAGACGCTTGATTTTCTCCAAGCACCCTGTAACCAACAGATGCGAAACCTTGCTAATATCCAAAGTATCCAAGTCATCAAAAGAAAGATACACCACCTCTTTTTCTTTTAGATGCTCTTGTAAATACTCTTTTACTTTCTCAACAAATACCAACTCTTTTTGGGTGTAAATATAATAAATCATGAAAGTATTATAGCCATGTTATTATTACAATCTCATATCCTTTAATATCTATGCTAAAATATCTAATCCCAACGCTGCTAAATACACATTATGCTCATCTCTAAACTTCTTAATATCCTTTTCAAGCTTCCCTAATTTACTATTCACTTCCTCTAAATCAATAATAGCTTCAGGCTTTGCCGTGCTAACATAACGAGAGATATTCAAATTAAAGTCATTTTTCTCTATCTCTTCAAGTGACACAGCACGAGAATATCGTATCTCTTCTTTTCTGTGGCTATAAGTATCTACAATTTTATCTATATCATCACGGCTTAAATGATTTTGTTTCTTCCCTTTAGTAAAATGCTCACTGGCATTGACAAAAAGCACATCATCAGACTTTTTACACTTTTTGAGTACCAATATACACACAGGAATACCCGTAGAAAAAAAGAGTTTAGCAGGTAATCCTATCACCGTATCAATATGCCCATCTTGTAGTAGCTTGGTTCTGATACGAGCTTCTGCCCCACCACGAAATAATACACCATGAGGTAATATAATAGCCATCGTCCCCTCTTTGTCCAAAAAGTGAAAGCCATGCAACAAAAAGGCAAAATCAGCTGCCGATTTGGGTGCTAAGCCGTGATTTTTAAATCTAAAGTCTTTTGCCAATTCATCGCTAGGGTCATAACGAAGAGAAAAAGGAGGATTTGCTACAATAGCATCAAAGTGCATCTTTTTAGCAGGGTTTTCTTCTGCTAAGACATCCCATTCATTGAGCAAAGAATCACCATGATGTATCTCAAATTCACTGTCTTTAACCCCATGCAAAAGCATATTCATTCGTGCGAGGTTATAGGTTGTTATGTTTTTCTCTTGACCGTATATTTTACCTATGCCATGACTACCCATCTGATTTCGCACATTCAACAAAAGCGAACCCGAACCACAAGCAAAGTCAAACACGCAATTGAGCTTTTTCTTCAACCCTGTGCTAGGGTCTTGACTATCAAGAGAGACAATACGAGAGAGTATAGTAGAGATGGGTTGAGGGGTATAAAACTCTCCTGCACTTTTTCCAGCACCTGATGCAAACTTACCGATGAGATACTCATAAGCATCACCCAATACATCAGCATCATTTGAAAACTTTGCAATACCCTCGGCGATTTTAGTGATAATCTTACAAAGCTTTTCATTGCGTTTGGCATAGTCTTTTCCCAACTTTTCAGAACTCAAATTAATCTCTGAAAACAGTCCATCAAACGCCGTTGAAAACGATTCGTTTTCTATATAGGTAAATCCCTCTTCCAAAGTCTTAAGTAATGCAGAGTTTTGTGTTCTTGCTAGTTCTGCTATAGCAGTCCATAAAAACTTAGGCTCTATAACATAATGCACTTTTTTACGCATCTGCTCTTCAAAAGGTTTTATGTCTTCTTCATTCTCTTCATACCAAACAGCCAAAGGCGTACGATTATCTTCTTCGCTCACTATCGGATAATCAGACCCTAACTCTTTTTTGACTGCTTCTTCATAGTTGTCACAAAGGTATCGCAAAAACAAAAATGAGAGCATATAATCTCTAAAATCATCAGCATTCATCGCCCCTCGCAAATCATCGGCTATAGCCCAAAGTATCGTACCTAACTCTTTTTCTTGTTCATCGCTCATTGCTATACCCTTTGTTTACAAAAATCTCTATTTTATCAAAAATTGCAATCAACTCAGTTTTGTATGCAAAAATATTATTTAAAGCCTCTGCCATCTCTTCTGCTTCATCATCGTATTGATGTGAAATATCATTTCTAACATCTCTTAATTTTTTCCATATATTTCCATCGTCTAACACACCTATCTTTTCTAGTCTATTCAATATATCCAAAAAAGTCAATTCATTTATATTATCTTCATACTCAGATACAATCATTCTAAACACTCTTTTACCTAAAATATCTTGAAGTTTAGAAAATCTAAAAAGGTATTGGTCTATTGCTTCAATCTCATCATCATTTAAGCTCTCGTATCTTGGTGCAGATAATGGAAAGATTTCTTTCACTTTTGCATAAGATTTTTCTATTCTAATTTTATGTTTATTACACTCATTTAAATATTTCTGCATTTTTAATATTTTAGTATCCAATTCTACTCCATTATGTATAGCATCTTGTTCTATCGTCCTATTTGTATCTCGTGAGATAACGACATCTATTTTTTGATTGCCTATTTTTTCTTTTAGCTTCACTAAAAAGTCTATCTTTTTGCTGTTTAGATTTTCTTTGTTTTGGGTGACAATATAAAGGTCTATATCTCCACCTTTTACACTATCATCCACACGAGAACCAAAAAGATAAATCTTCTCACTTCCAAAAACCTCTTTAAAACTTGTTGTAATCGCCTCTATTTCAAAAAATGTCAACCTCATCTAACCCTCCCCACTCACAAACATCTGTTGCATCAAGCCTTTTTTATGTGCTTTAAGTGTTTCTATTTTTTTGCTTTGTGCTTCTATTAGATTGTCAAGAGAGCTTAGTGTTTGGGCTATTTTTTTTTGTTCGGTTAATTTTGGAATTTTTATTTTCATACTTCTTAGATTATCATTATATAATCTTGCAATAGTATTATTATCTGTATTCCATTTAACATTTTTATAACAAAAATAAAGAAAAGAATTTTTTATAATTATTTCATTATTATCAATCCAAACTATATTAGAATCTTGAAAATATGCATTTATTCCATTATAAACTACTAACCTTCCTATTGTTCCAGATGCTGATATTAAAATATCACCTTTTTTAGGAAACGAATATTTATTTTTATATTTTTCATAAATTTCTTTACTAATATAAGCATCTGCTTCTTTTCCAAAAGTACCTATTTTATAGAAAGGTATATCTCCATATATAGTCGTTTGGTCTTTCAAAATTCTTTTACACATAGATACTTTACCTATGCTTCCAAGCTTTATTTCCTCCCAATCCCCCAAAAACCCCTCAAATCTAAATTCAGGCAATCTCTCCCCATCTTTAGGAAAAAGCTTTTGCATCAAGCCTTTTTTATGCTTTTTAAGAACTTCTACTTTTTTGCTTTGTGCTTCTATGAGATTGTCAAGAGAGCTTAGGGTGTTGGCGATTTTTTTTTGTTCTTTTGGGGTTGGAAGATAAATAGAAATAGATTTAACAATATTTCCAGACAAGTTTCCTTGTCCTCCTTGAATATATTTATCAATTATATTTTTCTTTTCTTTTGTTAAATAATAAAATAAAAATTTATGATTAGATTCTTTTGAATGTAAACATAAAATAGCTTGATTTATTGCTCCTTTTATCCTAGAAACTCCTACATCACCACTATTTGCACCATAAAGTGCATATAAAACATCTCCTTTATTTACATATTTTGCTGATGAATTATCAAGTCCTTTTTTTGTTAAAAATAATTCTGTTTTTTCTTTATTAATTTCTGCTGAACGGATAAAAGGAATATTACCACCATAATAATTCTTATTAGTACTTGATGGAGTTCCACCACTGAAAGCAGTAAAAAAATCACCAATTTGTTTCTCCTCCCACTCCCCACTAAACTCCTCAAACCTAAGTTTAGGTACTAATCTACTCATCATAAGCCTCCAATCCTGACAACGCTCTACCCTTTGCCATCTTTTTAAGTAGTGGACTCAGCTCTTCCATGAGTGCTAACTCTTTGAGTCTTCTTGCTTTCCATCCAAGCCCTAGAGGTTCTAGTAGGTCGGTGAGGTCTTCGCCGTCAAAGATGTGTCTGTTTAATACTTTATCTACAAAGTCTTTAAGTTTTGAGTATTCTAAGCCATGATTTTTTGCCATCTCTTCTAGCTCTTCGTTGTTTTGACTAGATTTAAAGGCTTCATAGCCGTTTTTGATACTGTCTTCATTTAACGCTATATCCATTTGAAGGCTATTGATATAGTTTATCATATCTTCTTGTTCTTCCATCATGTTTGCATTGGATTTTAGTAGGCTTATGAGCTGTGCTTTGCTCATCTTTTGCTTTGTGGTTTCTGCTCCTGAATATTTAGCAATTAGCCCCATGATATAATCGTAATCAATCAAACTAGAAGCAAAAAGTACAAACTCAAAATCAAGCTGTTCTACTTGGGGCGAGACTTCTTCGCCTTTGTCTCTTTTGTTTTGTAGTCTTTTGGCTGTTTCTAGGTACATAGATTTAAACGCCCTTAAATTGTCTGTAGAGAGTGTCTCTTCTATGGTTTCTAGCTGTTGGGTATTCAAATCGCTGTGTTGGTCTAGCTGTGTTTTTAAGCGTTGTATCTCTTTGAAGGTATTTATGAACTCTGCTCTTGCTTCGTCACCTTTGAGGTTGGCTATTTCATGGGGTTGGTTTTCTAAATGATGAGCCGTCATAAAGTCTTCTAACTTTTGGGTAGCAATCTTAAACTTCTCTATGGTTTGAGGAGCTGGGTCAACTAGCCATATCTCTTTGGGCGTACTTGTATCTTCGCCAGAAAAAAGTGCAATGGCTTCATCGACTGCATTTTGTTGTGAACGAAAGTCCAAGATGTTTCCATAGGGTTTTGTATCGTTTAATACCCTATTGGTTCGTGAAAAGGCTTGTATGAGTCCGTGATAGTTTAGGTTTTTATCTACATAAAGAGTATTTAAAAACTTAGAATCAAAACCCGTCAAAAGCATATCTACAACAATAACAATATCTAGTTTTTCAGAATGAGCCAAATCAGCATTAGCATATTTTTGATTTTTAATACGCGTTTGTATATCTTGGTAATAGACATCAAAATTGTTTAAGTTGTGATTGGTATTAAAAAGCGTATTATAATCATCTATAATCTCTTTGAGTGCCTCTTTTTTTAGATTGGGTTCTATTTTGTTGTCTTGGGCTTCTGTGGGTAAGTCTTCTTGTAACTGTTTGATGTCTCTGTTGCCCTCAGCAGGAGGAGAAAATACACAAGCAATATTTAAATCATGCTCAAGCTCTTTAAAATGATGAAAATACTCTATAGCATGGTTAATAGAACTTGTTGCAAGAATGGCATTAAACTTTTTATGGGCTGTGACTTTATTATGTTTTTCTAATATCGCTTCGGCTACTGCTTTGCTTGATAGATTATCTCCTTGTTTTGGAGCATTTTCACCTTCTGCTTTAAAATAGTCTATATGAAAACGAAGCACATTACCATCGTCTATGGCATGGGTAATGGTGTAGTTGTGTAGCTCTTTTTGAAAAATATCTTTGGTGGTCTTTTTGGAAGCCTCATCGCCTTCAATCATCAAGCTTTGTGCATTTTGGTCAAAAATAGGCGTACCTGTAAAGCCAAAAAGTTGAGAGTTAGGAAAAAACGATTTTATAGCCGTATGATTTTTACCAAATTGGCTTCTATGACACTCATCAAATATAAAAACAATGCGTTCATTAGCAAGTGGTGCTAAAGCTTCTTTATAGTTGTTTTTGTTTGTAGCATCTAAGGCTAAGCCCAACTTTTGAATAGTAGTCACTATGACTTTATCAGCATAATCAGAGGAGAGTAGTCGCTCTACTAAAGTATGGGTATTGGTGTTTTCTTCTACACAATTTTCTTGAAATTTATTAAACTCTTCTCGTGTTTGACGGTCAAGGTCTTTTCTATCTACTACAAAAAGTACTTTTTTGACCCTGTCGTTGTCTTTTAATAGTGTTGAAGCCTTAAAAGAAGTGAGGGTTTTACCACTTCCTGTAGTATGCCATATATAGCCATTTCCACGGTTGTCTTCAATACACTCTATAATAGACTCAACAGCATAAATCTGATACGGTCGCATTATCATAAGCTTTGATTCACTTTGAACCAAAACCATATAACGGCTTATCATCTCAGCTAATTTACATTTACATAAAAACGCATCGCAAAATTCATCAAGATTTACAATTTTTTTGTTTTTTCTGTCTGCATGTTGATAGATGGGTAAAAATTTCTCATCAGCATCAAAAGCAAAATGTTTGGCATTATTATTTGAAAAATAGTAAGTATTACTTTGATTTGAGACCATAAAAAGTTGCATAAAAGAAAGAAGCGTATTGCCATATCCATTTCCTGCATCTTCTTTATAGTCAATAATCTGTTGCATCGCACGACGAGGGCTAATTTGTAAAGTCTTTAACTCTATTTGTACCAGTGGCAAACCATTAAGAAGCAAAATCACATCATAACGATGAAAGCTATCTTTGGTATTCATGCGAAGCTGATTAATCACTTCAAAAGAGTTTTTACACCAATTTTTGATATTAACAAGTGTATAGTGTAAAGGCGTACCATCTTCTCGCTCAAAAGAGTTGATTTCTCTTAGCAGTTTAGAGGTTTTAAAAACATCAGGATTGACAATCTCATCTAAAAGCCTTGAAAATTCATTATCGCTTAGCTTGACTCTATTTAGGGCTTCAAATTTTTCTCGAAAGTTTTGTTCTAATGCACTTTTATCACGAATATCTTGGCGATAGATATATTTTAAGTCCTCTAGCTTTTTGATAAATTTTTGTTCTATGGTATTTTCATTTATTGACATCTATTATCCATAATTTGAGTATTGAAGTATATTAGATTTCTTTCAAAACGAATCGGAAACGATGGCTTTAGCCTCGTCTTGTTCGGGTGTAAACACTCCGATTCCAAAGAGTTTCGCAAGAAGTCTATTTTAGCTATAAAAACTTTATTATAACATATCTTTTAGGGGAAAGTGTATCCCCCCTAAAAACGTTCCACCATTGCTTTAAGTGCTTTTTTATCTATCTTTATAGAAGTATCCCCATTCTTTTTAGCGTAAAGCTTTCGTACCATTTCTTCTATCTCTGTGCTTTCGCTGATGTGTCCGTAGAGTATCTTTAGGGCTTGGGACTCTTTGTAAGGTTTGGTTTTTCTTTGAGGGATAAAACGTAAAAGATACATCACGAACATACCCAATATAAATGCCAAGACTAATATCCACCATGCCACAGACTTCACTTCAATATTTTTTTCTACAATGACTTCTTTGATAACTTCATTCACAGTTTCATTGGTCTGTACCACACCTTTTGCTACAGGTGCTACAGTATGAGCATTAGATTTTTTAAGTGCTTTTATCTTGATAGTATAGCTATCTATTTTGAGTGATTTGAGTGATTTTGTTTTGAGGTCATAGAGTGAAAAGGTACGCTCTGGTATCGTAAAATCTTCTTCAGAGATAAAGGCAAAGCTTTTACTATAGATACTATACAGTTTACCATTGACTACTTTGGTATCTATCTTCGCTTCATCGCTATAAATGGTGACACCATCTATCTCATATTTAGGAAATTCTACGCCTTCTAGGTTACCATTTCCTTCTATCTTCACAGTGAGGTTCACAGGTTTATTGGCATTGACTTCTTGGGCATCAATATGTGACTCTATGCGAAAGTCTCCTATGAGGTCACTATCTATAGCTTGTGGAAGTACTTCTATACTCAAAGCATTTGATACCGTTTGATACCATTTCAAACGAGCAAACATCATCCTAGCAAAAGGGTCATTTCTGTCTGCTATACCCACCTTAGCACTAGCAGGATTGACAGTAAAGTTACCCTCTTTTTGGGCTGTAACGATATAGTCTATCTCTTGAATTTGATAATTTCCTTTGATATACGCAGGTTTTTCTCCTGCGTCTGTGACCAAAAAATCAGACAACACAGGTGGGGTATATTTGACTTGTGGAGATGCTCCTATATCTGAACGCAAAGAAAAATACGCAGTAAGCATAAAAGATTCACCCACATATACTGTGTCTTTACTACTCTTTAATGTCAATCCAAAAGCTGCATTGGCTTTGCTTGAGGGTGCAGTTGATTTGACAATTTTTATCTCTATGGGGTCTGTTTTATACTCTTTCCCATCGATAGTGACCGTATAAGCGGGGATGGTCATAGTCTGATTTGGTACAAATTGTATGCTTTTAGTTGTAGAAGATTCATTGCTCATCGCACCATTGATGAGTGACCAGTTTTGGCTACTACTTGTGGAAGTACCTTGGACACGTGCATCAGCGACCATCACTATCTTTGGAAATACCACAGCACTTCCTTTGGCTTCTATCCGTAAAGTTACAGCATTGCCTTTGACCACTTCTGTGGTATCGACCATAGCCCTCACACTCGCAGCATAGTTTAAACTTACACTTAACATTAGACCCCATACTATATTACCAAGGTTTCGCATTTTCACTCCTTTGACCTTTTTTTTCTTCACCCATTTGATACATCATCGTAGGTGTTTTTCCATTTTGCATTTTTTTCATGAGACGTTTGAGTTCGTGTTCTTGTAGCTTTTCTTCTTTGCTTTTTTGCTTCTGCTCTTTAGATTGGCTACCTTCTTTATCACCCTTTTTGTCATCTTTTTTGTCACTGTCTTTTTTGTCACTGTCTTTTTTGTCGCCATCTTTTTTATCGTCTTTTTTATCGCCATCTTTTTTCTTATCATCTTTCTTGTCGCCATCTTTCTTTTTGTCATCTTTTTTATCGCCGTCTTTTTTCTTATCGTCTTTCTTTTTGTCGTCTTTTTTATCTTTGTCTTTCTTCTCTTTCTCTTTTTGCTCTTGCTTCTTTTTCTCTTCTTCTTTTTTTTGCTTTGCTTTCTTTGCCAATTCAAGATTAAATTTTGTATCTTCATCTTCTTTCAAACTCAAAGATTTTTCATAATGCTCAATTGCTTTATCAAGCTCTTTTTTTTGAAAATAACTATTTCCTATATTGTGTAATCTTGTCGCTTCGTCTATTCCTTTGGCTTGGCTATAGGCATCTAACGCTTCTTTATATTTTTTATCTTTATACAAAGCATTGCCAATATCATAGTGTTTTTGTGGACTCTTAGCATCAATGCTTTGAAGAAGAGTGGCACTCTTATCATACTCTTTTGCTTCATAGGCTTGTTTGGCTTCTTCTATGGTCTTAAAATCGGTCAATCCTGCGTACAAAAAAGACCCTCCAAACCATATAAGTATTGCTAATTTTTTCATGATGCTCTCCTTCTAGGTAGTGATGCAAATGAAATCAATAAAAACAGTAGTCCCAATCCTAAAGGATAATAAAAATACTCTATACGTTCTTTGACCATCACTTCGCCTTGTTGTTGGTTCTTATATTTGCTTCGTATGACGGATACGAGTTGTCTTATATCCTCTTTTCCGTGACTAGCTACTACAAATGCCCCTCCACTTTCTTTGGCTAACTCTCCTAAGGCATCATTACGTTGGGTGATGGCTATTGTACCATCCTTTTGAGAAAAAGGTTTGCCATTTTTATCTAAGACAGGAGAACCTTTGAGTGTACCTACAAGTACTACATAGAGGTCTATTTCATTCTCTTTAAGTATCGAGGCAAAGCCTGATATGGCCTCTTCATCTCCTCCATCGGTAAATAAGACCAAGACTTTGGGACTTTTCTCTTTTAATACGGTATTGGCTTCTCTAGCCAAAGCAGAAAAATCTGTTGAACCCATATTGATAAAAGAGTCATCGACCCCATCTATTATCATCTTTAGCGTCTCTTTGTCTGTAGAAAAAGGTGCTAAGACAAAAGGGCTATAGGCAAATGCCAAAACCCCTATCTCATCACTAGGCATGGCATCAAAAAACATAGACATCTTTTGTTTTGCAAATGCCAAACGGTTAGGATAGACATCGGTACTACGCATAGACCCCGATATATCCAAAGCAGACAGAAGCGTTAGCCCCTCTACTTCTACTTTTTTGTCTCCTTTTTCCATCACAGGACGAGCCATCGCTACAATCATCAAAACAATAGCAATGAAAAACAAACTATTTCTAAGATTCATCGACATACTCTCATCCGTAGCCATGAGACGTTTGAGTACGTCTGCTTCAAAAATACTAGAGAGGCTACGGTGATGGGTGGAGAGTAAAAATCCAAAGAGTACCAAAGGCACAAGCAATGCCCACAACCATTGTATATATACAAAATTCATCTTATATCCCTCTACGGTTTCTAAAAAACCAAAACAATATCAAACTCAAAAGTGCCAAAGAGAGTGGATAGATATAAAAATAGGTATGTTGTACTATTTTTTTGTTGTCTATATTGGTGGCTTCTAGTTTGTCTATTTCATCATAGATTGTTTTTAAGGCATTGGCATTTCTTGCCCCAAATGCTTCGCCATGCCCTGCTTTTGCCAAGGCTTGTAAATACCCAGCATTATAATCTCGTGCTGTTCCTATCCCAATCGTATAGAGCTTAATATCACGTTGTTCTATCAGATGCTTGACCTCTTCAAAAGGGACTTTAGACATATTATCTACCCCATCGGTAAGCAATATAGCTATCTTGGATTTGGCTTTACTTTTGCTCAAAAGATTATAACTTTGTACCACAGCATCATTGATAGCCGTACGCTGTCCTGCCACACCCATCTTTTGCATTTTGGTAATATTGGTCAAAAACTCTTTTTCAAAGGTCAAAGGAGAAGATATAAATGCAATATCTGCAAACGTTATCATCCCAATACGGTCATTGGTACGTTGTTCGATAAAGTCACCTACTACCTCTTTGACTATTTCAAATCGTGAAGTACCATGTGCATCAAAAGGCTGTCTCATAGAATCACTAGAATCTACAATGAGTACAATATCTCTTCCCTCTTTTTTTGAGTTTGTATAAGATTTCGTCATCACAGGAGAAGCCAAGGCAATCACAGCAGAGACAATCCCTACCCATTTGAGTATAGGAAGTAAAGATGTACCCTTTTTTCCTTCTAACATCAAGGCTTTGACATGAGGAAAAAAAATCGCCCTGCTTCGCTCTTTACAAAACTTTGCACAGAAGATAAAAAGAATAATGACAAGCAATAAAAATGGATATTCAAAATTAAATTGATTCATCGGCTACCTGCACATATAGATTAAATAATTTTTGTGTCTCTTCATCTATATTTTCTACTTCTTTTTTGTATTTATACTGTTCTAGCATGGGCGATAACTGCGTAAAAAGCTCTTTTCTTTTTTCGTCATTGGCTAAGAGTCTTGCATAGTGTGTTGCCTCATACGCAGATTTTTTGCTGTCTAGCCAATCTATCTGTTTTATCACTTCTAAGTAGCCTTTTTCAAGGTTGATTTTACGGTTTTTCCATATCTTTATAGCAAAGAAAAGTACCAAACCCACGATGAGCAAAGAGACAGATAGTATCAACCCCCAATAGAGTGCATACGAACTATCAGGTATCTCTAAAAGTGGTTTTATATCACGTAGTTGTGCTGTTATATTGTTTTCATTCATGACTTATCTCATTTTTTTCATCAATTTTAAACTTGCTTCTTCATGCGTATAGACTTTCGTAAAACGCACCCCTTGTTTTTTGAACTGTTGATAAAGGCGTTCATCATTCTCATGCAAAGCCTTTTTATAGTGCTTCATTGTACTAGCATTCACATCGCCCTCAAAACTTTGTTTACTTTCCATATCAATCAAACGTAGATAGCCCAACTCACTAGGGTTTTCTTCAAACCTATCACGTACTATCACAGCAAAAATATCATGTTTTTTACTCAAAAGCTTTAAGTCTATATCCCCCACAAAATCAGAAATGATAAATAAAAGGGCTTTCTTTTTTAGACGTTTAATCAAGGTCTCTACCAAGGCTTGATAATTGGCTTCTTTACCCAAAGCATCAAAGGCCATGACCTCTTCTATAGCCCGATGTACAGAAAAAAGTTTTTTACTAGGCTTAGAGATATGATACATCTTGTCTGCAAAAACAATATGAGAAAACAAATCCGAACTTTTGATAGACGAAAATCCCAAAGTAGCCGTAATCTCAGCGATAACATCGGATTTTTGTCTTACTGTACCAAAATAGGTAGAACCAGAAAGCATCGAGACTACTACTACATTGAGTTCACGCTCTTCTTTATAGACTTTGATAAAAGGTTTACCCAATTTTGCTGTGGTTTTCCAATCTATCTTACGGACATCATCCCCATAGATATACTCACGAAGTTCGGCAAACTCAAAGCCCTCCCCTTGAAAAAGTGAAGCATTATTACCTAGCATATCGCCATACACTTGCTTTTTGGTCTTAAGAACGATCTTTTTTACAGATTGTTTTATCATATCAATACCCTAAGGAATAGGAACGGCAGATAAAATTTTCTCGATAATCTCATCTGTAGTCACTTCTTCTGCTTGTGCTTCATAAGACAAAATAATACGGTGACGTAGTATCTCTTTGGCAATATATGCTATCTCCATAGGCGAGACAAAATCTTGCCCTTTTAGGTATGCCATCGCCCGTGAGGCTTTGTACATATCAATACTAGCCCTAGGACTTGCACCAAACTCAATATACGCTGCTAGCTCTTCTAGTCCATACGATTTAGGGTCACGTGTGGCAGAGACGAGTTCTATAATATACTGTTCTACCTCTTCGTCAATATGCACGGCTAAGGCTTCTTTACGAATCGTATCAAGGTCATCAAGCGTAGCGACTTGTTCTATCTTCTCAAAGCTATTGTTGGCTACACGTCGAGCAATTTCTAGCTCTTCTTCTTTGGTATTATAGCCCACGACTATCTTCATCATAAATCTATCTAATTGTGCTTCAGGTAGTTCATACGCACCCTCTTGTTCTACAGGATTTTGTGTTGCCATCACCAAAAATGGCAAATCAATTTTAAAAGTTTCATCACCAATAGTCACTTGTCTCTCTTGCATCACTTCCAATAGTGCAGATTGTACTTTTGCAGGGGCTCGGTTAATTTCATCAGCCAAAAGTAAATTGGTAAAAATAGGACCTTGTTTGATTTTAAAGGAATTATTAGAAGGGTCATAAATCTCTGTCCCTATAATATCCGAAGGCAATAAATCAGGTGTAAACTGTACACGTTTAAAGTCCAGCCCTAGTGTTTTTGCCAAAGCATTTACGGCTGTAGTTTTGGCAAGTCCAGGGACACCTTCTAAAAGTATATGCCCACGACAAAGAAGTCCAGCGAGTAATCCCTCCACCATCTTATCTTGCCCGACAAGCACTTTTGCAATTTCTGTTTTGATATTTTCTATAATTTGACTCAAGGTATCTCCTCAATGTTTAAGTAGCAAAATTCTACTCCAATGAGGTTAATTGAAGTTAAATATACATAAACTGAGATAAGAAAATAATCGTAATCACAAAAGAAAAAGGCAATACATGGCTTTTAAATACAAGAGGTTGGATTTTGAGATAGACTTGTAAAAATCCTCTGATTCCTAGCCAAATACCTAAAAATGCTTTGAGTGAGAGAAGTATCTGAAACTGGGTTAATCCATCTGCTCCTATCGTACCATAGACTTGGCTAATGAGATAAAGCCCCGTAATGACGGCGATGATAAGGCTAGGAGGCACAACTTTACGTACATACTTCATAAAAGATTCTCTAATCTTTGCGTGTTCTTCTGTGTCAAATGATTTTTTGATTTTGACCAAAAAAAGATTATCTACGATAAGAAATCCTCCATAAATAAATGCTGAAAAGAGATGAATCGTTTTAATAAGTACAAAAATCATAATGGTATCCTATTTTTATTTTTTTATTTAATTATAGTGCTTATACTTTTGTGTATTTGTATCTTCACAAATAAACGAAATATTATCACTATTATAAAATTGTTTATACTCTGCGTAGACTCCATCACAATCTGATTCATTGTAGTGATTGATAATAACTAATTTTCCATTATCTATAAAACTCTGAGTTCCTTGTGTATCCCATGAGTTTTTTTGATGAGTATTTGATTCATACACTACCCCATCAAAATGCTCAAACCCTTTAACGGTGTTTTTTGCCATACATTTCATACCTTTTTGACGTGTATAGTCACAAAGCGTATTAATATATACTTTTGATTCTTCTTTTGTAGTATGAAGTCCAAATCTTGCGATAGATTGAGCATCTATCCAATCCATATTGTCATATTCTACCCAATCTAATCCCCATAATGCCATCTTATCGATACGTGCTTTCATCACATCTACAATACCTGTTTTTGTATAAGACACATAAAATTCTCCAGGCCAATCGGGCCATTCTTTGCTTGTAAGATAAGGTTTTAATTGTTCAAAATCATCACGCCATACTTCTCCTGTTCCAGCAGAAATATATCCCCCTACTTGGTTGCACTTGGATTTAATCGTTTTGATATGTTGCACAACATTGTCACTAAAAGGGTCTACAAGTACATACGCATCTTTAGCAGATACGAGTATCTCTGCTATGGTATCTGCTTCAAATGTTTCTTGGTAGGCTTGATTATATACAGGCACGGCTTGATTGCTATAGTCTTGCCGTCCACAGGATACTATTGCTAGTAATACTGGTATATACATTAAAATCATTTTTTATCCTTCACTTTATATTTTGACTTTGGCACCGAGTTCTATAAATGTAGCAGGAATATCTTTATCTAATTTTTTAAGAAAATCTAAACGTTTTTTATCTTTCATTGGGAATAGGACATTCCAATTTGATAATCTTGGCATACCAATGACTAGAGTATTGCTCCCTTTTTTGATATACATATACATCGTACATGGTGCAAAGACAGAAGCTTCTGGCATCGCTCCTTCATTGTCAAAAATGGCGTATGAATAAGGAAAATGACAGAGTGAAAATGTCCAAAAAGCATCATACGATGGAAGTAAATTTTCTTTTCCCTGCTTATAATCAAAGAAACCTGCCATAACATAACCCTTTTTAGTAAAGGTCTCTTCTACCTTTTCTTGAATCTCATCTATATAGTCATCCAAATCTTCTGGTCTATCAAATACAATCTCAAAGTGCATCATAGAATCTTTTATCTCATCACTATAGGTATGATGACTTATCTTTGCTGTAGGGAAAGTTTGGGTCACTAAAGCATCTAAATTACTCATAAGTTTTGTATATTCAGAAATGACTGTTTTATCTGTGATATTTAACATATCAAGTATAGCAGAAGCAGTAAGATGTGATACTACCGTTTCATCTTTATTTTGATGTTTATAAATAACTAAATTAAATGGATTAAATCCTGCTAATCTAGGGTCTATTTCTAACAATGGTTTGATTTTTTTATCATTCACAATGGTCATAAAACTCAATAATTCTAATGTTGTTGAACCATATTGCTTTTTATAGACAGCATTGACTCCTTTACGTGGGTCAGGAAGACGATAACCTAATGCTTTGATAGGTTTATCCATCATAGTATTATATGCAGATTCTACATTGCCTTTCATGGTATAAGTGGTCGTGCTATTTTGAACTGTAGCCAATAGCCCTGTCACACCCATAGATAAAGCCAATGCTGTATGTAGTATTTTATTCATTATTACCCTTTTTTAGTATTATATGCTAATACATTGTAATAGATATAAGCTATTATGATGATAAATTAAATAAAGGTAAAAAGAAGAAGAGAAAAATTGTTACAATGTGTGATAGAAGAAGGAGAATATCCCTCTTCTAAAAAATTACCAAGATCTCACTGTTTGGTGACATGAAAGACATTTACTAAGAATTTGTAGATAATGATTGGCCGCGCCATATCTATCACCTTTTTCAAAACTACTCAAAATTTTGGATGAAAGTGCTGTAATATCTTTGGCTTGTTTTTTAGCGTACACTAAAGTATTAAATCCCTCTTTATTGACACCCTCTTTAATAAAAGATTCTGTATGCATTGCTGTTACTTTAAGGTCTTTGACACCATTTTTTACCACATTAAGATTGTTAAATAAAAAACCTTTTTGTATGGTTGATAATGCTGTTTCCATCTCTTGCATATTTTTCATTCTATCTGGTTGGATATGTTCTTGTGCAAAAAGTACTCCACTTAAAAGTACCACTGATAATAAAACTTTTTTCATTAATAACGCTCCTGTATATTTTAATACTTAAATTATATCATAATCACTCTAGTATTTATTGATAAATATCAAAAATAACTAAAGAGAATATATAATTAATCTTTAATAGTCACTTTAGCATACATCCCTGGGAATATATTGTCTTGACCTCTATCAAAACGGATACGCATTTTAATCTTATGCGTCATAGGATTTGCATCAGGGACAATAGCATGAATGATACCCATTGTCTTATACCCAATAGATGGAATATGCACAGGTACTTTTTTGCCTACTTTTACTTTAGAGATAATACTCTCAGAAATAGAAACTTGAATTTCTAAATTTTCTGTATCTACTATCATAATAGTAAGCATACCAGGCATAATCATATCACCTACTTTAATATTTTTTTGGACAACCACACCAGCTGAGGGTGCTTTCATTTTAATATAGTTATAGGTACTAGACATTTGCTTAGCTTTGATATTGGCTTCTTTTACCATGATTTGCATAGATTCTAGCATCGTTTCCATATTGGCTGCTTGTGCATCTAAGTCTACCATATCTGCAATATCTATCTCTTTGACATCTTTATTTTTAGATTTTGCTCTTCTTATATTTATTTTACGTAGTTTTTCACGCCAATACTCTAAAATAATTTTAGATTGTTCTAGCATTAAATCTGCTTGAGACTTCATCATATCAAACTCAGCTGATTCCATTTCATAGAGGTCATCTTCACGCTCTACCTTATCACCTATACGTACAAATACTTTTTTAACATATCCCATATAACGGCTACCAATCATCTTTTGACCATCAGAGACAACGGTTCCTGTAAGTGTAATATCACTCGCTTGTACCCATACATTGAGTAATAATGCTACAATTATTATTTTTTTCATGCTTATCCTTACCATTTTCTTAAACTAATATGACATTTCATACATTCTTTTGTAATTTTGCTATATTCTTGTAGTGCTTGTGTAGGATCACCATCTGCAAAACGCTTTATAATAACATCTGTTTTTCTTGCTATATTTCTCTGTACCCGTTTTGTCATGGCTGTATTATTATTGAGCCATCTTTCATAGACATCTTTATCATTGGTTTCTTCAGTTGTAGCACGTATGGTGAGTACTGCTTTTTTAAGGTCTTCAGCCCCTGCCTTGACTATATCTGGATTATTATAAAAAAATCCAGATTGTATATCTTGCATCGCTTGTGCCATTTTTTGCATATCTAGTATTCTATTAGCTTGGGTATAATCATCTGCTAGAGTGATAGTCACTAGAGTTATACAACTTATAAAAATCTTTTTCATACTATTTTATTCCCCTTTAAATTTAACGTTTAGTATTGTATCAAATTATCTATAAAGTATGATTTGTCTTTTATATCCCTTGTAATATTATAATAGTATTGCATAACACTATCAACTTTTAAGTCATAATTAATTTTTTAAAGATAAAATTCAAAAATATTTAATTAATATTAATTTATATAAGATTATATTATTAGAAATATAAGTTATACCTAATAAAAAATTTGTTATACTCCGTTTATCAAATAAAATTCATCCAAAAAGGGATAAAAAATGAAAAAAATAATTAAAACTTCTGTTGCAGTAGCAGCATTACTTACAAGTGTACAAGCTGACTTCGACTTTGGCGATATGTTCAAAGATATGAAAGATGCTGCTGTTTCTATGAGTAAAGATGCAAAAGATTCTGTAGTAAGTCTTAAAGATGGTGCTGTTGAGACAACTAAGTCTGCTGAAAGAACAGTTACTTCTGTAAGTGCTGATGCAAAAGACACTTCTGTTAAAGTTTCAGATGACCTTAAAACTGCTGAAGTAGCAACATCAACGGACACTAGAGATACTGTAGTTTCTGTATCTACAGATACTAAAGATGCTATGACAAATACAACAAAAGACCTTAAAGATTCTGCAACTGTTGCTTCTAAAGAGATGAAAGATTCTGCAATTGCTGTTTCTAAAGATACAACTGACGCTGTTAAAACTGTTTCTAACGATTCAACTGCTTCTGTTAAGAGTGTAAGTGATTCTGTAAGTGATACTGCTAAGACTGTATCTAATGATACTTCTTCTTCTGTTAAAACTGTTTCTAACGATACTTCTGCTTCTGTTAAAACTGTTTCAGCTGATACTAAAGATTCTGTAAATTCAGTATCTACTAATGCAAATGACTCTGCTAAAACTATTTCTAATGATTCAAGAGCATCAGTAGAATCTACAAATACAAATGCTTCTGCAACTGCTAAAACTGTCTCTACAGATGCTTCTGCTTCTGTTAAAACTGTTTCAGAAAATGCAAATGACTCTGCTAAAACTATCAACGACTAATTTTTCTAATATTAGTTAGCTAAGATAAGGATTTCTTCCTTATCTTACTCTTTACTATCTTTTTTATTACCCTCATTTATTTTTATCAATTATACACAATTTCTTAAATTATTCTTAAACTAATTATATTAATACTTAAGTATTTACTATATGTTACCTTATGATTCAAGTTATACCTAATAAAAAATTTGTTATACTCCGTTTATCAAATAAAATTCATCCAAAAAGGGATAAAAAATGAAAAAAATAATTAAAACTTCTGTTGCAGTAGCAGCATTACTTACAAGTGTACAAGCTGACTTCGACTTTGGCGATATGTTCAAAGATATGAAAGATGCTGCTGTTTCTATGAGTAAAGATGCAAAAGATTCTGTAGTAAGTCTTAAAGATGGTGCTGTTGAGACAACTAAGTCTGCTGAAAGAACAGTTACTTCTGTAAGTGCTGATGCAAAAGACACTTCTGTTAAAGTTTCAGATGACCTTAAAACTGCTGAAGTAGCAACATCAACGGACACTAGAGATACTGTAGTTTCTGTATCTACAGATACTAAAGATGCTATGACAAATACAACAAAAGACCTTAAAGATTCTGCAACTGTTGCTTCTAAAGAGATGAAAGATTCTGCAATTGCTGTTTCTAAAGATACAACTGACGCTGTTAAAACTGTTTCTAACGATTCAACTGCTTCTGTTAAGAGTGTAAGTGATTCTGTAAGTGATACTGCTAAGACTGTATCTAATGATACTTCTTCTTCTGTTAAAACTGTTTCTAACGATACTTCTGCTTCTGTTAAAACTGTTTCAGCTGATACTAAAGATTCTGTAAATTCAGTATCTACTAATGCAAATGACTCTGCTAAAACTATTTCTAATGATTCAAGAGCATCAGTAGAATCTACAAATACAAATGCTTCTGCAACTGCTAAAACTGTCTCTACAGATGCTTCTGCTTCTGTTAAAACTGTTTCAGAAAATGTAAATGATTCTACGAAGACTATCTCTTCTGATGAATATGCCGCACACATGAAAGCAAAAGAAAAAGCAACAACAACGACAACGACAAGCACAAAATAAATAACTATTTTGTAAAACATAAATTAGAGTATAAGTTATGATTAATATAAGTTATCATTAAGATAATTTAGTCTATACTTAGAATATAAAAATTACAACAAGGGTTTCAAAATGAAAAAAATAATTATGGCAACTGTAGCATCAGCTACATTACTCACAACAGTCCAAGCTGACTTTAGCTTCGGAGATATGTTTACAGATATGAAAGATGCTGCTGTTTCTATGAGTAAAGATGCTAAAGATAGTGTTTCAGCTATTAAAGATGGTGCAGTTGAGACTTCTAAGTCTGCTGAGAGAACAGTAACTTCTGTAAGTGCTGATGCAAAAGATACTTCTATCAAAGTTTCCGATGACATCAAAACAATGGAAGTAAATACAACAAAAGACATCTCTACAAGTACAAGCAAAATTTCAACAGATGCCAAAGATTCTCTTAAGACAACAACTGCTGATTTAAAAGATAGTGGTACAGTAATTAGTACAGATGTTAAAGATTCTCTTAAAACAATCTCAACGGATGCAACAGCTTCTGTAAAAACTATTTCTAATGACTCTACAGGTTCTGTAAAAACTGTTTCTACAAATGCTAACGATACTATGAAAACTGTTTCTAATGATAGTTCAGATTCTGTAAAAACTATTGCTAATGATATGAATAGTACAACAAAATCAATCTCAACTGATTCAAAAGATTCTGTAAACTCTGTAGCAACAAATGCTAATGATACAGTTAAAACTGTTTCAACTGATAGTAGAGCTTCTGTAGAATCTACAAATACAAATGTAAGTGATACAGTTAAAACTATTTCAACTGATTCAGCAGCATCTGTAAAATCAGTTTCTGATAATACAAATGACTCTGTAAAAACTATCTCAGACTAAAATATTATTTATCTTTAACTATAAGAAGGAACTCTCCTTCTTATAAAACTTTTTTTCTTCTCATAAACTGTCCGTAACTTTTAGTAGCTTTTCATTTTTAATGAACAAAAATTATCATTTGTATTTATTGTATATATCATTAGTATGTTAATCTATGGTTTTATTACTAGTTTTAAAGGATATATATTGCAAACAATTATAAAATTTCTATCGGTCACTTCCCTTACATTCGTATTATTTACGAACTTTATAGAAGCACAAAAAGTAGATTCAAACCTTTCAGATGAGCCTTCATTAGCTATACTTCATAACATAGATAGTGATATTCAAAAAGGCTATACTGCCTTGGCTAAAGAAAAGTTAACAAAAAAAGATTCTCCTTCGATATCTAAAATATCTAAATCCAATAAAAAAGTAGAAGTAGTTTCTAAGACTTTAGAATCCAGTATTAAGCCCGAACAAAATGTACAGAAATTTAAAATACTCAATCATATCGTTGAAATAAAGATACCTACCGTACCAACTCCACCTAAAGCGATACATTTTAAAGATAGTATACATAATAATAACCGAGCTATTAAGTTTGCAAAACGTACCCCACCTAATTATGTTGCCCATCCATTTGACAATATCAAAAAAGAAAAAACATCAAAAACTGCTCTTGTTGGAGAAGTAAATGGTAGTATAATTTCTGCTTATTTACGTGGTGCGTATATGGAAGTATCTGAGATAGAAAGCAAACTAAAATCTGCTGGATTTACACTCCTCACCTCTACCCCTATCAATAAAAAATCTACACTTATCTCTATTGTTTTTACAAATAAAGCACTGATAACGTTATCTAGTAAGCCTAACAGAGCGTTTATGGCTAATCTACGTATTTTAGTGGATACAAAAGAAAAAATCATTAGTATTACCAATCCACTCTATATGGCAAAAGGGTTTTTACAAAATGATTTTAATAAAAAAGAAGCAACAGAACTTTTGATACAAATCACAACACTCTTTCCTAACTTAAAAAACTCTAAAGACAGTTTGAAGTTTCAATTACTTCCTAGCTACCAATTTATGAAGAGTATGCCTCAGTACCAAGATATGATTGAGATTGCATCTGCTGATGATTTACTAGAAAGAATAAAAAAGAATAAAAAAGTACTCTTTACACAAACATTAGAAAATGGTGCAACGCTTATTGGTATCAAATTAGGGAAAAGAACACGTAAATTTATAAAAAAGATTGGTAGAAACAATGCGGCAATGTTACCCTACCCTGTCGTTATCCAAAATGGCAAAGCAAAAATCCTTGACCCTAAATTTTATATCTCTTATATGTATCCTCTACTTCAAATGTCTGAGTTCATGACTATTGCAACCATACCTGATGCAATAGTCAAAGATGCCAAGCGTGTCTTTAGGAAAAAGAAGAAAAAATAATCATTAAAATGACTTATCTGATACATTCTAACCTATGATTAATATACTTTAGAATAGAATAATATATTCTAAAGGAAAATTATGCAAATAATACGTATCAAATCTATACCACTACTTTTTATCTTTACTATATTTTTTAGCTCTACTCATGCCTTTGAGGTAAAAGATATAGCACATGCAGTTGATGTAGCAGGAAAACAAAGAATGTTTACACAACATATGTTAAAAGATTATGCCATGGTAGGATTAGGAAATGCTTTTGGAACCCCTGAAGAAGACTTAAAAAAGATTATATATTTATTTGAAGAGCATTTAAATGCTCTTATTGTTTTTAATAAAGACACCCTCACAGATGAGAGCCTCCTCAAGGTTCAAACACTGTGGATACCCATCAAACTATCCTTAAGCAAGACACCTACTAAAGCCAATGCAGGTAAAATGCAAGAAGACTTAGAAACCTTACTCAAACAAGCCAATGATGCCACACAACTTTTTGCAAAACAAACAGGTAAAGCTTCTGGTGAGATTATCAATATCTCAGGGAGACAAAGAATGCTCTCTCAGAGAATGGCTAGTCTTTATATGTTCAAAGTATGGGGTATTAATGACCTTCAATTTAAGGATAAGATGACAAAAGCATTAGCACTGTTTAAAACCTCTCAAGAAAAACTACTCGCTTCTAGTATGAATACAGATAAAATTCGCATTTTACTTCTCAAATCTAAAAAGTCATTTATGTTTTTTGAAATGATGAATAAATCTACAACAAAGTTTATACCTACGTTAATCTATAAAAAATCAAATGATATTTTGAAAGATATGAATACAGTTACAGGTCTTTATGTTAAAGAAGAGAATAAATAGCCTATATTTAGGAATTTTAGTATAAGAATGCGATATACTTAAATAATAATATTAAAAGAAGGATATAAATGAAAAAAGTACCATATCTTACGTTACTACTTCTGATGCCATGGATACTAGTAGCAGAAGAAAATTTAGAACAAAGTGTAAAAAGAGCAGGACTTAAACCAATTCCTAGCAGTAAAAAAGAACTTTATAAACTCATTGACCCTAAAAAAGTTTTAACCAAAGATAGAATAGCTTTAGGGAAACAACTTTTTTTTGATACAAGGCTCTCAAAAGACCAGACAATTAGCTGTGCAAGTTGTCATGATTTGACCCAAGGTGGGGCTGATGGACTAAGTGTTGCTATAGGGATAGGTGGAGCAAAAAATCCTCACCATCTAAACTCACCTACTGTTTATAATGCATCTTTGTTTGAACATCAATTTTGGGATGGGAGAAGCCCCGACCTAGAAGACCAAGCCCAAGGTCCAATGTTAGCTCCATTTGAAATGGGTATGACACCTGAACTTGCTGTTGAGCGTATCACAAAGGTACCTGTCTATGTCAAAGCATTTAAAAAAGCGTATGGAAAGAATGTCAAAATCACTTTTAAACAAATAGCTATAGCCATTGCAGCTTTTGAACGTACATTAATTACACCATCACGTTTTGATGATTTTCTCAATGGTAAAAATAATGCCCTCAATGCACAAGAGAAAAAAGGTCTTTCTATCTTTATAGATAGAGGATGTATCAACTGTCATACAGGGGTAGCCATAGGTGGGTCTATGCAACCCTTTGCCATAGCCAATGAATTTAAGTTTAAAGATGTAGGTGATTTTACAGGAGACAAAAATGGATTAGTAAAAGTACCTTCTTTACGAAATGTTACATTAAATGCACCTTATTTTCACAACGGAACAGTTCCAAAGTTAAAAGATGCTATCAAAGAAATGTCACGTATTCAACTCTCGGTAACAGAAATTGATGAAGATGACATCAACAACCTTATTGCTTTTTTCAAAGCCTTAGAAGGTAGAAAACCAGATATTAAACAACCAAATATACCAAAGTAAAGGAGAAGCAATGATACATATACTAAAGACGATACTAATAACAATTGTTTTGGCTTCTACAGTGAATGCAAAAGTAGATAAATCCATGATCAATGCCGTCAATCAACAAAAAGTTTTACTCCAACAAATACTTAAAGAATACTCTTTTTTAGGTATGGGTAATAATTTTAAAGACTCTAAGGGTAAACTAAAAAGATATCTTACAGCGTACACAAAAAGTTTTACATCACTAAAAGGTACATTTGAAGACAGTAAGTCTAAAGAAGCATTAGAAAATGCTCAGATGATATGGAATACGATTGAAAAAGACTTTCATAATAAGCCTGCAAAAGACAAAACTTTAGTATTACAAAAAGAGACTGATAAAATACTTCAAGAGATGAGTATACTCATGAATGTACTTTTGTCAAAAGATAAAGAATCAAAACATGACATTGTAAGTATTGCAGGATATCAAGGTGTAATTATTGAGAGAATGGCTGCACTTTACATGATGAAGACATGGGGGATATCTGATCCTAAATTTAATTTCAAAATGAAAGAGAGTATCACATTTTTTAATAATTCACTCCATAAAATGCTAAATAGTTCTCAAACCACAAAGAGTAATAAGAAAAAAATTAAAGCTGTCATGCGTTCTTTTAAATTTTTCGAGATGATGAACCGTTCTAAAAGTAAATTTATTCCAACACTAATTTACAAGAAGACAACACAAATTCATCAAGAAATTGAAAAAATAACACAAACTTATATAAATGAAGGGAAATAACATGAATAATAATCTAAAAACAATCGTTAGTATCTGTAGTTTAGCACTCATACTAGGAAGTACTACCATAGGAGCAAAAGAAGCTTCTTCTAATCCTGCTGTAATTACTGACACAATGAAGCTTATAAATATTGCAGGCAAACAAAGAATGCTTTCTCAAAGAATTGCAAAAGATTATCTTTATGCAGGTAGAAAAGTAGCCACATCCAAAGCCAATAAACAATTGAAACAATCCATATTAGAACTTACAGCTTCACATAAAAAACTAGTTGCTGCAATCAATGATGAAGATATAAAAAATCTTTTAGCCTTTGTTGAGATGGGTACTGAAGATTTTGAACTTACTGCAAATGAACCTTTCAGTCTTGATAATGCTCAACTTATTATTGACTTGAGTGAATCTATGCTAGAAGGTAGCCAATATGTAGTAGATTCTCTCAAAGAGACTATTACCGTACAAGAGTCAAATATTATTGAAATAGCAGGAAGACAACGTATGTTGGCACAACGTATTGCTAAATACTATATAGCATACCAGTCAGGTATTAAAGATAAAAATACTGTCGAACAGATGAATACAGCTGTAGCACTCTTCTCTAAAACACACAAAGTACTTTTAGCCAATCAAACAAATACCCCTGAAATCAATAAAAATCTTAATAAAGTCAATAGACTTTGGAAAATTGTTTACAAATTTTATCTTAATATAGAAAAAGGTGGTCTACCACTGATTGTCTTTAATTCTAGTGATGATATTACTAAAAAAATGAATGCAGTCACGCATTTGTATGTAGAACTGTATAAATAAGGAAACAACATGACCCGATTATTTCAGCTATGTGTTCTTCTTCCACTCATGACTATTAATCTTTATGCTGCTACAAGAGGTGATGTCAAAATTATCGAAGCATCAGAAAATATTCGCTACTTAAGTCAAACGATTGTAAAGGATTATTTTCTACACTATAATTATCCTCAAAGAGTAGAGGTAAAAAAGAAACTCTCTTCTGCATTAGATGCATTAAGTGAAAACTTTAGAACTATTGCTCTAACAAGCAAAGAGACAGATACAAAAGATATATTAGAATTTCTTTCTTATAATAAAAATGAAATGGCAGATATTTTTAGTAAAAAATATTCACTTGAAAATGCTTCTTTACTGATTGACTATAGTGAGACCCTTTTAGAAGGGATAGGCTCTATTGCCCAAGATGCTAAGTATGATTTTTCCAATGAAGAACAGATGATTATGGTTACCAAACAAGTAGAGTATCTTCTTCAAAGGACACTTAAATACTACATTATATTATGCTCAGGATTTGATAATAAAATAAACAATGAAATGCTTATAGAAAGTATCAGTAAACTAGAAAAAAATTTAAGTATTCTAACGAGCTATAACTATCCACATCAACTCATTGGAAAGCGTAAAGAGTTAAGTAACCTTTGGAAAAAAGATAAAATATTTATCAAAAAATATAAAAAACTTTTTATTCCTATACTTTTATTTTCTTCGGTTAAGAACATAGAAGTATTAGTCAATAAATTAGCACTTTATCATAGTAAACACCAATAAAGGGATCAATAAAAATGAAATTTTTCAATACTAAGAATATTGTGATTCTATTTATGCTAATAGTCATAAGCACCATTGCTGGACTTTCGTATTATACATATTTAGCCTCTATAAAATACTCCCTTACAAAGACAAGTGAAGACAGTCTTTATATAAGCAAAAAACTAAATACAGCTTTAAATGCCATACATAATGAGAGTCTAAATGCTTCACTATATTTAGGAACAGAAGGTAAAATTGGATTTAAAAAAGTCAAAAAGTCTAGAGAAGTAGCCGATAAAGCAATCAAAGATGTGGAAACATTACTTCAACTTAAATCAAATTTCAATACATATACTAAACTACTTGAAGAAATTCAAATACATTTAAAAGATGTACGAAGTAAAATTGACTCTATGAGTATAGATTATCGTAATATTTTATATACACTTTATCACCAAAAAATATCACTTGCTTTAGTGGATATTATGGATAAAATCATTAAAATAGAAAATACACCTCATATAAAATCTTCATTATCTATCTTTCAAAAATTTTCTAAACTAAAAGAATATACAGCAGCAGAAAACACAATTATTACTTTTGTATTAAGTGCTTCAAAAAAAATGACAGATGAAGATTTAACGTTATGGAATACTCTAGTGGTCTCTGATATTTTACCTTCTTATCAGAACTTAAACCAAAAAACACAACGTGGGATTATAGCACTTATGTCTTCAGAATTATTTTATACACTAAGTGAAAAAGAACGTGTTCAATTGCTCTATGGCAGTTTAGATGGTAAGTATACAATTACACTTAAAGAATGGTTTACACAAGTAGAGAAAAAAATAATTTTTTATGAAGCATCGCAATCTTTACTAAGTACTGAAGTACAAATATATATTACAAAAAGTGAAGCAGAGATAAAAACTACTATGATACGTTATGCTATCATGGTATTTTTGGCATTTATATTACTATTTATTTTATGGATTATCTATTATAATATCAGTAGAGAGAAAAAACTTTTTGAAAATACACTCAAAGATATCGAATTAGTATTAAGCCCAGAACAACAAACAGAATTAAAATTACTGATAGAGAAACAAGAGATTAATAATATATATAGATTTTTAACAACCACAATCAAAGATGCCAATCAAGCCAAAGATTTATTTTTAGCCAATATGTCTCACGAAATCAGAACACCTCTCAATGGTATTGTGGGGTTTACTCAATTACTTAAATCTACAGCAACCACAGAAGAACAAGAAGAGTTTATTACGGTAATAGAAAATAGCTCTGATAATTTATTGACTATTGTAAATGATATTTTAGACCTTTCCAAAATTAAAGCAGAGAAAATAGAACTAGAACATATAGCGTTTGACCCTGTTGAAAAATTTGAATCAGCGATTGAATCTTATGCAGCAAGAGCAGCAGAAAAAAATGTTGAATTTGGTATTTTTATTGACCCAGAATTGCCAAAAACTATTGTCGGTGACCCTACTAAAATTTCTCAAATTCTTGTTAATCTTATCTCCAATGCAATTAAATTTACTGCTGAAAAAGGTTCCGTCAATGTACAAATAGTTAAGATTGCAGAAAGTACGAAATATACTACTATTAGATTTTCTGTACATGATTCAGGTATTGGTATCACTATGGAACAACAAGACAAAATATTTGAAGCCTTTTCTCAAGCTGATGTAAGTACTAGTAGAAAATTTGGTGGTACAGGACTAGGTTTAGCTATTTCTTCCAAACTCACTGCTATTATGGGTGGAAAACTTAAAATAGAAAGTATCGAAGGGAAAGGTGCTACTTTTTATTTTACTATAAATCTTGAAAAGGATAAAAGTAGTGTCCCTAGAGAAGAGATAGACATGTCCAAATATAGCATAGGACTACTACTTCCTAATACCATAGTAGATACAGAAACAAATAGTAACCTTATGAACTATATAGAATACACAGATGCAAAAAGTGATATTATCCTTGCAGATAACTTACCTACAGTACTCCCTTCTGTACTCTTTATTGATCAAAAATATTACCAAAGAGAAGGTGAATTAGAAAAATATCTAGATCTTGATACAAAAATTATTGTCATGCTTACAAATGATAAAAAAAGACGTATTGAAGGCTTGGAAGATAAAATAGATAAAATACTCTACAAACCAGTCAATCTTACTAAAACATTAAAATCATTAGAAGTATTACAAAGTACAAAAAAAGTAAAAGTAGCATTAAAAGCACCTAAGCTTACTTTTGAGAATAAGCATGTTTTAGTGGCAGAAGATAATAGTATCAACCAAAAACTAATTATGCATGTCCTTCATGGTTTTGGACTCAATGTTACATTGGCTAACAATGGAGAAGAAGCGTTAAATCTTCGTCAGATGAATCAATACAACCTTATATTCATGGATATACAAATGCCTGTTATGGGTGGGATAGAAGCGACCAAAGAAATTTTGCATTATGAAGAGACCCAACGTAAACGTCACATTCCTATTATTGCACTTACAGCCAATGCATTAGCAGGAGATAGAGAAAAATATATTGATGCTGGTATGGACAATTACTTGTCCAAACCTTTAGATCTTGAAAAGCTAAGTTTAATCTTGCAACAATATTTTTCTTCTGATACAAAGATAGAAGAATATAATAAAGAGGTAACTCAAAACTATGATATATTACTCTACCATTCTGTATCTTTAATCTCAAATATCTATAAAGGTATGTTAGAAAGCCTAGGATATACTATTGATATAATTTCAGATGAAAATTTATTTTTAAATAAGGTCGATGAAGAAACATATACTTTTGTTATCTATGATATAGAGCCTTTTAGAGAAATCAAATGTATGGTAGCTGATATTATCAGAGATAGTGGTGCTAAACCATTTGCTATATTAGGTGATAGTAATGAAGCTGAAGATTGTTTTGAAGCCTTTCCCTTAGGGATAAAGTCTGATGAGATAGCAAAGAAACTAAAAGAATCGCTCTTATAACGCCATTGTATATTAAGAGGCTTTCTATAGCCTCTTATCATAAAGTCAATAACTACTTACTTTGCTTTTTCTAAGTACTTACCCTCAACAGTATCCACTTTTACCATCTCACCTTCAAGGATATGAAAAGGTACTTGAACCACTGCTCCACTCTCAAGTGTTGCAGGTTTTTTACCCCCTTGTGAATCACCTTTGAAGTTAGGTGGTGTTTCTACTATCTTTAGTACCACTGTTTGAGGAATCTCTACAGAAATCGCTTTTCCTGCATGAAAGAGTATCTCTGCTTCCATTCCATCAATCATATATGCAAAAGTATCTTTACCTACTTGTTCATGTGTTAGACCAATTTGCTCAAAGGTTGTAGTGTCCATAAACTGAAGAAAATCACCATCATCATAAAGATATTGCATCGTGGTTTGTTCTAGTTCTGGTACGTCAAATTTGTCTCCTGCGTGTACAGTTTTGTCAATGACTTTACCTGTTTGTAAATTCTTAACCTTCATACGTACAAAAGCGGCACCTTTTCCTGGTTTGACATGTTGAAATTCTGTTACTCTATATGGATTTCCTGTAATTTCGAGTCTTGCACCTTTTTTGATGTCACCCATTCCTATTGTAGCCATAGTATCTCCTTGATAATTTATGAAGTGATTATAGCAAATAGATGATGTGAATGTGGTAAAAGAGGGATACAATGGGCAAAGGAAAGCCCATTGTGAAGTATAAAAGATTATTTTGTAATAGAGATATTTTTCAACGCTTCATTATCGCAATATTTTTTATCAAAATCCATAGCTTTAGAGTTGTCCATCAAAACAGGAACAAACAATAATGATACAAAAACGGCAGCTACGGTACCCGAAATAAGGGCAACACCCAAACCACCAAAGACAGGATCTCCTGCTAGTAAGGCAGAACCCAAGATAATTGCCACAGCTGTCAACATAATAGGTTTTGCCCTTGTAGCTGCTGCTATCGCTATCGAATGACGTTTTTGGATACCTTCACACTCCATGAGAGACTTTGCAAAGTCTATCAAGAGCAATGAGTTACGTGAAGAGATACCAATCAGAGCAATAAATCCAATTAAAGAAGTTGATGTAAGGAAGAAAGTTTCCGTTGTAAACCAATTGGCAACCCAATGCCCTACGATAACACCAATAAGCGAGAGAAAAGAACCCAAAAGTACAATACCTGAAATAGCAAAACTTTTATAGTATATTACTAATAAAAGAAAGATAAGTATCAATGCTGATATAAATGCTCCTCCTAAGTCCCTAAAAGTATCTAAGGTCACTTTCATTTCTCCATCCCAACGAATCAGATACTTAGCATGTGTTTTTCTATCTTCTAAAGTAAAGTCAAACATATACGTAGAAAATCCTGCTTTTGTGATGATATAATCATTCTCAAATTTCTCCAATAATACCTCACGTGCTTCTAAAAGAGGATAGACTTGTGAAACCATATCGGTCTCAGCAATCACATTGGTCATACGAGAAAGGTCTTTATGCATAATCATATAATTAGATTTCGCTTCTCTAATATCTACTACTTCAGACAATGGTACCATCATACCTCTCATATTCATAAGATTAAGTGAAGAGAGCTTACTCTTTAAGGCTTCTATATTTGATTCAGGTAATTGTTTACTTGCATTATCTAGTACTAAAAACATATTAATCTGATCTGGTGAATTTTGAGAATTTTTATGTGCAATTACCATACCCTCAAATGCAAGGTATAAAATATTATTGACCTGTTTTACACTTAATCCTGATCTAGCTACTTTCTCTTTATCTGGAATTAATTCATATTTTTCAAAATTTTCATCTGCCATAATATCAATATCTACCAACCCTTCGGTATTGGAAAGCGTATTAGCAACATCCACAGCTAAAGATCTAATTTGAGATAGGTTTTCTCCATGTACTTCTACTACAATAGATGCTAAAGTAGGAGGTCCTGAAGGTTGTTCAATAAATTTGATATTTGTACCCCTCACTAAAGGGAGACATGATTCTTGTATCAATGGTCTTAAACGTTGTACCATAAGATAAGATGCTTCCGTTCGATGATGTTTATCCGTAAGGTTTACAGAAATTTCTGAAACATTTTCTGTACGTTTCATACTTGCACCTTTGACCAGTCCAGCATAATCAAGAGGAATACCTTGCCCTAAGAAGAGTTCAATATTCATGACTTCATTTTCTTTTTTTAGATAATTGAGTACACAAGAACTTACTTGTTTAGTCTGTTCAATAGAAGAACCCGCAGGGGTATCAACATAGATAGAAAAGGTATTTGCACTCTTCCCTGGTAGCATTTTTGCCAAAACCATTTTGGTAGGAAACATCATTAGTGAGAGAAAAAAAGCTATCGCAGTTAAGGATATTATTAATTTCTTTTTATATTTACTATCTAGGATATTATAAATAAATTTTTCAAAACCCTTCATTATTTTTTTCCTTCTTTCATTTCATTATTTTCTATTTTATGATTCTCATCTTCTTCATTATTAGGTTTATGTTCAGGTTTTTTTAATAACTTTAAACTCAAATAAGGGGTAAAAATATAGGCGACAAACAAAGAAGCCACCAGTGCTACAGGTACGTTATAAGGGATAGGCTTCATAAATGACCCCATCATACCACCCACAAATGCCATAGGTACCATCGTTAAGATAATAGCCAATGTCGCAATATTGGTAGGTGCCCCAATCTCATCCGTTGCTTCAATAAGTAAATCTTCCATCTTTTTGTCTTCTACACCATGAGCATGTAGATGCCTATGGATATTTTCAATCACAATAATAGCAGCATCAACTAGTAATCCCAAGGAGAGAAGTAAGGCAAATAAAGTAATCCTATTCATCGTTTGTCCTGTCATCCATGCTGTAAAGAGTGTAAAAGCCAAAATAGCTGGTACAGAAAAAGTAACAATCAAAGATTCCCTCCACCCTAAAGCAAATACCAACATCAATGCAATAATAATAATAGTAATAAGCAAATGACTCATCAATTCATTGACGGCTTCATTGGCTCGTTCACCATAGTTTCTAGTAATTAGGTATCCAATCCCTAAATCATCAAAATCTTTTTGATATGATTCTAATACTTTTACAACATCTTCAGCTACAAAAACAGCATTTGTTCCAGCTAATTTTGCTACAGTCATCGTAATTTGATTCGCCTCTTTACTCAGAGTATCGTTGACATCTGATTTAAACATAATCTTAGCTGTTTGAAAGTTTTGTATATCGATACCATGTGTCACACTTGCTACATCACGTAGATAAATAGGTGAGTTCATATATTGTGCAACAATCACAGAACCTACATCTTCTACACTCTCTATCGCATTTTTTACACCAAAGATAACCAACTTACCACTATTGGTTTTACCTTTAACATCAGGTACATCAACAGCCACCGATTGTACGGCTTGCATAATTTGACCCAAAGAGAGATGATACGCTGATAGTTTTCCCATATCAACTTCAATATTGTATTGTGCTTTTCTTGCGCCTTTAAGCGTTGTCTTAGCCACATACTCTACAGCATTAATATGTTGTTGGACTTCTCTGACCATTTCAAAAAGAGAAATATCATCTACTTGTTTATCTGCTTTTGGATAAAAAGCAACAGTAAGAATAGGAATATCTATATCTATATCAAAAGGTTTAATCAGTGGTTGCATTACCCCTTTTGGCATAGAATCCATATTTTGCATCACTTTATCATAAAGCTTTAGATTGGAATCTTCTCTATCTTCTCCAATATAATACATAACATTCACAATACCCACATTATCCATAGCCATACCATATACATGCTCAATACCACGGACTTCTCGCAGTTTACGTTCTAGTGGTTTTACAATAATATTTTCAATCTCTTTAGGTGTCGCACCAGGTAATGGTACAATAACAGCACCTCCTGAGATAGCAATTTGAGGGTCTTCTTCTCTAGGCATTGTATTTAATGCTAAATAACCCATAATAAGTAAAAATGCACCCAAAACAGCTGTAAGAGGACTTTTTAAAAATCCTTTTGCAAGTGTTCCTGCAATATTAATGACTTGATATTCTTTTTTATTTTCCATACTACCTACTTAATAAGAATTTTGGCATACATACCAGGATATACTGAACTACTTTTAGAATCTAAACGCATAATAATTTTAAATTTATGTGTCATCGGATTGGAATTAGGCACAATGGCTGTAATCTTACCTTTGGTCACAAAACCAATAGAAGGAATAGAAATTTCAACTATTTTTCCCATAGAGATATGACGCAATTGTGTTTCACTCAGTTCAGAAACAACTTTGAGTTGACTCAAATCTGTCAAAACCACTGCTGGCATACCAGGTATTGCCATTTCTCCTTCATTCAATCGTTTTTCAACAATAACACCATCATTTGGTGCATGTATTTTCAAATAATTATACTGATTTAACACTTCATCTTTTTTTGCCAATGCTTGACTAGCTTGTTGCTCTGCAATTTCTACCATATCTTTTAGGTTTTTTGCTGCTAGTTGTAACTGTTCAAACTCATACTTAGAAACCATATTCTTTTTATAAAGTCTCTCATGACGTGCTAAATTAATCAATACATTATTATATTGATTTTTATTCATTTGTAAAGCCAATCTTGCTTGTGAAATAGCCAAATCTACTTGACGCTCTGCTGATTCAATTTCTTTTGAATCAATTTCATAAATAAGATCACCTTTTTTTACAATATCCCCTTCACTCACAGCCATGTGCTTTACATATCCCATGTAGCGACTCGTAAGCATCTTTTGATTGTCTGAGACAACTGAACCACTTAGATTTATCTCCACAGCATTAAGCGATGTTATCCACAGCAAAATCAGTGTGAATCGTATCAACATTTTCATTATTTTCCTCCTATATTTAATATACTATTTAATTCAAATATTTTGGTATTTCGTGTATTTTTAACACTTAAAAGTTTAAGTAGTATCTCTAATTCTTTGGACTGTTTTATCAAAACATCTGTAATAGAAGCAATACCTTCTTTATAACGTGCACTATAATTTTCATATACTTTTTTAGCAAATCTTAGTTGCTTTTTATAACTTTTTACATCGGCATTTTTACTAAGTATTTCTGTCTCAAGCTTTTTTACTTGTAAGGCAACACCAGATTTGGCTAAAAGCAATTGATTTTGTACTTTGAGACGATTGACCTTTGCTTTTTCAAGATTTGCTTCATCTGCACCTCCATTAAACAAATTCCATTTTACCTGCACCCCTACAGTATAAGAATCCTTGTCTGTAAATTCATTCCATAATGTATTGTCAGCACTTGCATATTCACCAAAAGCACCTACAGTAGGTAAATAATTTGCTTCCTCAACGCCCACTGCCATCTGTGTTATTTCTACGCCTAATTTTGCTTTTTGAATATCTAAATTATTACTTTCTAAAGCATCAAAATTGACACGTGGCATAGGTGCCATTTCACTTACTTTATGAATAGATTGTACTTCAACATTAAGTAAAAAAGAAAGAAATTGATAGGCTAAATCTTTGTTGAGACTTGCTTGATTGTACATGCTTTGTGCTTCTGCCAATCTAGCTTGTACTTCGAGTTTATCTATCTCTTGGGCATAGCCTTCTTTTTTCATATTTCCTATGATATTTTCTAAATGTCGAATATTTTTTATCATCTTTGAAAGATTATAGATATAATTTTCTATCAATGAGATATCATAAAACGCTTTTTTAGTTTGAAATATTTTTGCATTCAATATCTTTTGTGTATCATACTGGCTCATACGTTCCATAGATTTTGTAATACGTCCATATTCTGCTAGTTTTCCTCCCGTATATAGGGGTAACATATAACTTAACTTTGTTTGATAATAGTTTTGTGCATCGGGATAATTTAATGCGGAAGGCTGGACATTTAAAATATTTGGATTTTGTGAGTTAAACTCGGCAAATCCAAAGTCTCCAAAAGTAGCTTCTCTACTTTGCAATTTAAATCCAAATACATTTCCTGCATCATTAGAACGCATTCCTGTGAGAGAAATATCTGCTTTTCCATAGTTATGACTCTTTGCCTCTGCTGTCTCATAGGCTCTCATTTGTTCATTAAATTTACTTATTTTTAACTCAAGGTTATTTTTTTTAAGTATTTTAATGGCTTGTTTTAATGTTAAATTATTTGTATTTGCAACAAGAGGTAACATCAAAAGTAGTAATATAAGTGATTTTTTTATTATCATAAAAGACTCCAATGATTAGATTATATATAAAAAATACTTATATATACGCGATTATAGCAAATCTAAAATCTATTTACTATTAAAGAAGATGTTTTGAGAAGAAGTATTGGATATGTTGCACTTAAATACCTATTAGGCACCTAAGTACAGTGTTAAATTAATTTAAAGCGTTGCGTAAGAAACACTAATACAAGCATCTAATTTTTGTAAATCATGTATCACTTCTTTGCTTACTTCTCCATCTATATGCACGACAGCTAGGGCTTGTTTTTTACTATCACGCCCCAATCTAAAGTCAGCAATATTCAAACCATGCTCTGCCATAATTTTACCCACATCCCCAATCACACCAGGGGTGTCTGTATTCCTAAAGAATATCATTGTACCTTTTGGTTCAATGTCTAACATATATTCATCTATCTCAATAATACGTTGAACATTTTCATCAAATACTGTCCCAGCGATAGAGATAATTCCTTCTGCTGTGGTTAATTTAATACCTACCTTATTGGTAAATCCAGAGTTATTTGGCTTTTCATCTGTGACAAGCTCAATACCTCTCTCTTTTGCCACAAATTCAGCATTTACATAATTAATTTGGTCACCCAAAGATTCAGAAAGTACACCTACCGTTGCAAATGTTTTCATAGATTCTAAATGCTCTGCTATTTTACCTGACGCTAAAATTCGGATAGATTTGATAGCAGATTTGGCTGAAACCTGTGCTGACATATGTCCTATTTTTTGAATAAGTTCTAAGTAAGGTTTAACAAATTTTGGTAATTCATTCTCTTTGATAGGTAAATTTAAAGCATTTGGATAAGAAATTCCTTTTGCTGCTGCAATAGCATTTTCTGCTGCTTGAATGGCAATATTTTTTTGTGATTCTTTAGTATTTGCACCAAGGTGAGGTGTCACAGTGACATTATCCAAATCAAGAAAAGGATGATTTGTTGCAGGTTCTTTATTAAATACATCAATACCAGCCATGCCTATTTTACCAGAAGTAAGACCTTCTAATAAAGCATCTTCATCAAAAAGTCCTCCTCTAGCACAGTTAATCAAAATCACACCATCTTTCATTTTAGCAATCTCTTCTGTACCTATCATTCCAATAGTTTCTGGATTTTTAGGTGTATGAATAGTGATAATATCACAATCTAAAATATCTTCAAAGTTTTTGCTATACTCGATGTCCAAATCTGTGGCTTTGGCTGAGTCAATATAAGGGTCATACGCAAGTACATCCATCTCAAATGCTTTGGCTCTTTTACCCACACGAGAACCAATATTACCAAATCCGATAATTCCAAGTTTTTTGTCTTTAAGCTCAGTACCATACCAATCTTGTCTTCTCCATACACGCTCAATCTTTAGATTATTATGTGCATAAGGAAATTTACGTACACAAGAAAGCATGTGTGTCATTGTGAGTTCCACTGCTGCAATCGTATTGGCTGTAGGTACATTCATAATCACAATACCTTGTTTTGATGCACTAGGAATATCTACATTATCTACACCAACACCAGCACGAACAACAGCTGTCATTTTCTTTACTGCTGCCAAAAAAGCATCATCTACATCAGTAGAAGAACGTGTAATAGCCACATCAGCCAAAGGAATAATTTCTGAGATAAGTATATCTTTTGGCTCATCGGCTGCGTTTATCAATTCGATTTCACTATCATTTGCTAAAATATCTAGCCCATCTTGATGGATATGGTCACAAACAACAATTGTTTTTTTTGACATCTAATAACCTTTTATATTTGAATAATTTGATTTTGAGAGTATACGACGAAGTCGCATGAATCTACCTTAAGGTAGATTCAAGAAGCATCATTTAAAATGATTATTTTTTTAGCATATCACCAAAAGCATCACCTAAAGTCATACTTTCTTCTTCACCATTAAATTGTTCCATGGCTTCTCTTTCTTCTTGACGTTCAAGTCTCTTAACAGAAACTCTAATTCTATCCGTATTACCATCAATGAATGAGATAACACCTTTAATTTCTTGACCTTTTTCAATTTCGTCAAACTTAATTGGATGAAGGTCTTCTGTTCTAATCAAAGCGTCTACATTTTCTTCAAGTGAGATAAAGACACCAAAGTCTTTTTTGTCTTTTACTGTACCCGTTACCACGGCACCATTTTTATGTGTCTCAGCAAATGCTTTGATTGGTGAAGGTTCTAATGCTTTCTTAGAAAGTGAAACTTTACCAGCATCTCTATCGATTTTGATAATTTTTACTTCTACTTCATCACCTGCTTTAAATTCTGATTTAGCATTTTGTGATTTGTCCCAAGAAACTTCTTGATTATGTAAAAGACCTTCAATAGCCCCTACTTTTACAAATGCACCAAAATCAGTAATAGAAGTAACCACACCTGTGACAACATCATTTACTTTATTGGCTGATACAAATGCATCCATTGGTTTTGGAAGAAGATTTTTAAGACTTACTCTAAGTCTTCTACCCTCTTTATCAATTTCAATCACTTCAACATTGATGTCTGTATTGTTTTCTAAATAATCTTTTGGATGTTTAACATTTTTATCCCAAGAGATTTCAGACACGTGAAGGAATGCTTCAAGGTCTTCACCAAGGTCAACAAATACACCATAAGGTTCGATGTTAGAAACAGTAGCAGTAACGGTATCTCCTACGCCAATGATTGCATCAATATCAGCCCAAGGATCAGGATTTGCATCTTTAATAGAAAGAGAAAGGTGTCTTTTCTTTTTATCATACTCCAAAGCAATAACATTCACTTCATCACCTTCTGCAAAATATTTAGAAGGATTCACAGGACCTTTGTGAGAAATCTGTGAATAATGAACAAGACCATCCATTCCACCTACATCTACAAACATACCATAAGAAGTAATCTTTTTAATAGTTCCGATAACTGGGTCTTTATTTTCAAGTAAAGTACCTACAATTTCATCTGTTTTGGCTTTGTCTCTTTCAATGAGTTCTTTTCTTGAAATAACAACAGAACCTTTATCTTTATCTACTTTAACGATAACGGCTTTGACTTTTTTACCTACAGCTTCTACTTTAGAAGAAAGGTAAGAGAGTGTACGTGGCATAAAGAATTCTAAACCATCTACTTCAACAACGTATCCACCTTTATTTTTCTTAGTAACAACACCTTCGATAATATACTCTTGTTCCTCATCATACTCAGCGATAAATTCATTGAGTGCTACACGAGAAAGTGCTGCTTTATATGAAATACGACCTCGACCCATAGTGACAATATTAATAGTGTCATTCACTGCAAAAAGAACTGTGCCGTCTTCTTCTGTAATCTCAGTAAGTTCAAGATTTGCATCTCTACCACCACCAATATCAATCACTACTAAGTTGTCTTTTTCATCAATCTTTACAATCGTACCTAAAACCAAATCACTCTTTGATTCTGATTTTTTAAACGATTCCTCAAGCATCGCTGCAAAATCTTCTGTTTCTTCTGTTTCGAAATCTTCGAACTTCATACCTATCCTTATCTATAACACAAATTTTGCGTTATTATACCCTTTTTTCTTTATAATAGATGTTAAAATAAAAGAATTATTCTAAATATTGTAAAAGTAAGTGAAGTTTTTTGGAGGAAAAGGAGAGAAAGAGGGAAAGGACGAGAGGATTACCCTCTACTTCCTTGTCCACCGTTACGGCTATCACGTCCACCACCTGAGCGACCATTACGATCACCACCACCTGAACGACTGTTACGATTTCCACCACCACTTCCTCCACCACTTCCATTACGGCTACGGTTTCGTCCACCTCCACCATTTCTATTGCCACCACGGTATCCACCACGGTTACGTCCACCTCCACCATTGCCACGGTTTTGCATGGCTCTTTCGATGAGGAGTTCTATCTCTTCTAGTCCTAGACCAATGGTGTCTTTACCCTTGACTGAATTTTCACTTTGAATCATAGATGCTAGTAAATGAGCAATCGTTACGATGTCGAGGTCATGTTGAAGTGTTTTTACAAGTTCAACTGCTTTATCTGTGACTTTAGTCTCAGCTATTTTAGCGATTAACTCATCTGAACGGTTATTTTGTACTTCCATACGCGTAGGAATGACTTGTGTTGTCATTTTTGTACCTACATCTTTTTCGATACGTTTAATCGTTCTTAACTCATTAGGGCTTACTAGAGTAATAGCCTCACCCGATTTACCTGCACGACCTGTACGACCAATACGGTGAACATAAGACTCAGAATCAAAAGGGATATGGTAGTTAAATACGTGTGTTACATCATTGACATCAAGACCACGAGCAGCAACATCAGTGGCAATAAAGATATCTATTCCACCACTTTTAAATGCTCTGATTGTAACTTCTCTTTGCTTTTGCTCCATATCTCCATGAAGTCCAGATACTTTAAATCCTTGGGCTGTCATGTGTGCTACAAGTCTATCTACTTCTTTTTTCATTCTACAGAAGATAATACATTTTTTAGGATTTTTATAGTCAATAAGTCTTACTAAAGCATCATCTCTTTCTCTCTCTTGAACCACATAATAAAGTTGTGTAATTTTGGTATTCGTTTTTTCAGATTTGGTAATAGAAACAGTTTTTGGAGATTTTAAGATTTGCTCTGCTAGTTTTCTAATACTATTTGGCATTGTTGCTGAGAATAATAATGTTTGACGCTCTTTTGGCAAGAAAGTAAAAATATTTTTAATTTCGTCCAAGAAACCCATATCAAGCATCTCATCAGCTTCATCAAGAACCACAAAAGAAGGGTTGATTTTAATCTTACCAGACATAAGCAAGTCTTGAAGTCTCCCTGGAGTGGCCACAACGATAGAAGCTTGTTTGATACGGTCAATTTGTCTACCATAAGGTGTTCCACCATAAACAGTAGCTGTTTTAAGTCCTGATTTTGCACCAAAACGGAAAAGTTCATCAGATACTTGCATAGCTAGTTCTCTAGTAGGTACAATTACAAGCCCTTCTACAGAACCATCAGCTTTCATCATAGACATTATAGGCAGACCAAAAGCAGCTGTTTTTCCTGTTCCTGTTTGTGCTTGAGCAACAAGGTCATGACCTTCAAGTACTAAAGGAATAGCATCTTTTTGTACGGGGCTTGGTTCTGTAAATCCTGCGTCTGTCACGGCTTGTTGTATCGTATCTTTAAGGTTAAAATCAGTAAATTTCATAGATTGTTTTCTTTATGTTAAATTATCGGCGTAATATTCATCTTGTTTATTATTTATAGTATCAAGAGGTTTAAAAACCTGTTTTATGCAAACCGATACCAAACTTGAGTCACACCTAAAGTGTGAAAATAGAGGAGATAATATATCTCGTAAAAGGAGTTTAGTACACTCTCTTGCAGAAAAGTTTTGCATTATACCTAAAATAAACAAATAAAGCTAGGATTATTTACTTTTCTTATAATATTTTGTCTATTTACTTATAATTTAACACATAAATAGGGTATAAGTAAGAGAGATAAACTCTTAATTAACAATTGATTAGCAAATATCGGCTATAATCCTTCTAATTATTTATAAGGACTTTGAATTATGAAGTATATTTTTTCTATGAAGATGGCAGTGCTTATGCTGTTTTTATTTGCTATTATAGCAGGAGGTGCTACATTTATAGAAAATGATTATGGCACACAAACAGCAAGAGCATTGGTCTATAAAGCACTATGGTTTGAGGTTTTTTTAGGCTATTTTGTGGCTATATTGATTTATAATATTGTAAAATACAAATCATATAAAAGTAAAATGCCTGTATTTATCTTTCACTTTTCATTTTTGGTGATTGCTATTGGGGCATTGGTCACACGGTATGTAGGATATGAAGGTGTGATGAGTATCCGTGAGGGAAAAAGCAGTAGCGTAATGGTCTCAGATGTAAAGGTACTTCAGCTTCATGCTTCACAAGGAGAGAAGAGTGCTACCTTAGAAAAAGAACTCTTTTTCTCTACAATGACCAGTAATTCACTCACACAAAGTCTCTCTATAGGAGATAAAGATGTTGAAGTAGAATTGTTAACCTATCTACCAACAGCACATGAGAAAGCCATACCTTCCCCTCAGGGTAAAAAATTGATTGAACTCAAAATTTCCACAGGAGCAAGAGGAGAGATATATTACCTTGCTAAAGGAGATACCAAAGATTTTGGTAGTTTTTATGTAGGATACAATATCGAACCAAAGACAGACAAACCAACCTTTCTTATCAAAGAAACAGCCGAGGGTACAAAGGTAATTTTTCCTTTTGTCCTCAAAACACTCAATATGAATGATAAAGTCTCAGGAGAGTTAACAGCTGGTGAAAATACATTTCAAAACAGAATGCTCTATCAGTTTGGGTCTAATGCTATTGTATGGAAAGACACACACGAAAAAGCCATCTTAAAAACAGATTCTCATGATATAAAAACCCAAAGAGGACAAGCAGAATACATGCAATGGAAAGTCTCGGTAGGAGAGAAAAGTAAAGTATTTGTCACCCGTGTATTTAAAGGTAGAAAAGGCAAAATTATCAAGCTTGACCTTGATGGTGTACATATTGACTTTAAAGTAGGTGCAAAACGTATAGAACTACCATTTAGCATCAAGCTTGTAAACTTTGAATTAGAGCGATACCCAGGGTCTATGACACCTGCTTCTTACTCTTCTGATGTAGTACTCATAGACAAGGAACAAAATATCAACATGCCCTACAAAATTTATATGAACCATATTCTAGCCCATAGAAATTATCGTTTTTTCCAATCCTCTTATGACCAAGATGAAAAAGGTACAGTACTCTCTGTCAATCATGACCCAGGAACACTCCCTACCTATCTAGGCTATTTACTCCTTACTATAGGTATGATTTGGTCACTCTTTAGCCCTACAGGACGTTTCCAAAAGTTACTCAAAGGTGCTAGAAAATTACAAGCACCTCTAGCAGGATTGGCAGTGATACTCTTATTGGCTTTTGCTCCACAAAGTGCCAATGCCTCGTCTCCTACGCTTGATGCACCGACACTTAAAATAGTACAGTCCTACGACTTAGCACATACGCTCAATTTTGGTAAACTAGCAGTACAAGACCACCAAGGGCGTATGAAACCTATGGATACAGTCGCTCATGATGTCATTTCCAAAATCACAGGACGTTCATCACTGTACAATATAGAGCCTACACAAATGCTTTTAGGTATGATTATGCAACCTAATATCTATCAAACTGTCCCTATGATAAAAATAGGACATAAAAAAATAGCCCTTGATTTAGGTCTAGATGCATCTACTAAATTTGCAAAGTTTGAAGACTTTTTCTCTGCGACAGATGGAAGTTACAAAATTTTTAATGCGGTAACAAATTCAAGTCAAAAAAAACCACTAGAAAAATCTCAATATGACAAAGAGCTTATCAAGATTGATGAAAGAGTCAATGTAGCCTTTATGGCATACCAAGGTTCACTCTTGCGTATCTATCCTAAGCCCAATGATGCCAATAACAAATGGATGGCACCCATGGATGCTATCAAAGACTATCCAGAAAAAGAAGCACAAGCTGTTAAGATGAGTATCTCTGCGTATTTTCAAATGGTAGCACAAGGACTTAAAACAGGCAACTGGGAAAATGCAGATTTAGCTCTTAAGGGCATACGTACCTATCAAGAGAAGTATGGAGCATCGGTTATTCCAAGCCAAACCCATATAGATATGGAGATAAAATACAATAAATTTGGACTCTTTTCTAAGCTTGTACCTTTGTATATTTTACTAGGAATTTTACTTCTTATCTTTGCATTTATCAATGTAGTCAAACCTGCCTTTTCTTTAAAATGGATTATGCGTGGGGCATGGGGTATCTTACTCATTGGCTTTGCTATCCATATTATAGGACTAGCGATACGTTGGTACATCGCAGGACATGCTCCATGGTCTAATGCCTATGAATCCATCGTGTTTATCGCTGCTTCTACCGTACTAGCAGGTGTGATACTCGCACGTAATTCACCTTTTGCTTTAGCAGGTACAGCACTACTAGCAGGTATCACTATGGGTGTAGCGCACATGAACTTCATCAACCCAGAAATTACCAACCTTGTACCCGTACTCAAATCTTATTGGCTCATGGTACACGTAGCAACTATCATCTCTGGTGATGGATTCTTGGGTCTAGGCTCTATCCTCTCTCTTTTAGTACTCATTCTCTATATAATGAGAGGCAAAAATGGCGATGAAAATATCGACCGTTCTATCAAAGAGCTTACAAACCTCTCTGAAATGGGTATTCTCATAGGAATCTTCTTACTCACTATTGGTAACTTTTTAGGTGGTATTTGGGCAAACGAATCATGGGGTCGTTACTGGGGTTGGGATAGCAAAGAGACATGGGCAGCTGTCACTATCCTCATCTATGCTGTGGTACTTCATTTACGTTTCATCCCATCATTGAAGTCCAACTTTATCTATAACGTAGCATCTACATGGGCATATTTCTCCGTACTTATGACATACTTTGGTGTAAACTACTACCTATCAGGTCTTCACTCTTATGCAGCAGGTGACCCTGTCCCTATCCCAATGTGGGTCTACTACGGTGTAGCAGGACTTTTCATCCTCACTATCGCTTCAGCAAGAAATCGAAAATTAAAATAATGGTTCCTTCTAATATTTATAATAAAAAACTAAATTAAGTGGTTCGTTTTATAGGGAGTATTAGAGTACTGTGATGAAAAAAAATTTAAATATATTATTCTGTTTGAGTATTTTTTCTCTATTTTTATATGGAGAAGAAATTAATGGATATTCTCTACCTATTGCACCCAATATAAGCAAGAATAACAGTACTCTCTTGGGGATTGATACAAATAATAATTCTGTTAGAGATGATTTAGAGCGTAAAATCATTCAAATGTTTAAAGGTGATAAAATCTATATTAAATCAACTTTTCAAATGATGAAAGCCTATACTCTCATTTTGAATTTTTATAAAGAAGAGAAGAACACTAATCATGCCTTACTTGAAGCCTCTTTAGCTGAAATATCAGCAGAACAATGTGCCTTGTCTATTAGACAGATGCGTTATAAGCCTAAAAATGGTTTTAATAGAACTATTAGGTTTTCTAAACATTCTATACTCAATACACCTGAACGAAAAAAAGCCTATGCTATCTATGCAAAGGTAAAACCTATGATAGTATTACTCTTGCAATCTAAAGAATTAACAGCAAATCAGATAGAGAAATTTTCTAATAAAAAACATGATTTAAAGTATTTACAAAATCAATGTACCTTTAATTTGATGGGGATGTTATGATAAAGTATGTATTTATAAGTAGCGCTATCACTATTATTCTTTTCATATTATGGGGACTTTTTATAGGTTTTCCTTGTTATATCGCCCAAAATAGTGGCAATATTTTTCTCTATTCGATTATTTGGTTACCAATAGTTGCAACTATAGGACTATTAGGATTAATTAAACCTAATTTTCTCATTAGTCAAATGCTTTTTATTGTTGTTTTTATCGCTGGTGTTTTTTGGATTTTAAATTTATGTTTTTTCTTCCTTTCTATCTTTTTTGATTTTGGGAATATAGACTATTCTAGTGACATCAAAAAAATAGCCGTACCTATGCAAATAGAATTAGAAACTTTTTATACAAAAAATAAACGATTTCCTACAACTATAGAAAGAAATAAGATGCTTGAAAAAGTTGGGTGTGTGATGGAGGGAAGTGTTTGTTTATTTGATAACGATTTTATTAAAATAATTAGTCAAGAGTCTAGTTATGATTATTCTCTGAAACTACGACTTGAGAATACAGGATGTAGTTTATATTTAAATAATATAGGTAAAGAAAAAGGTAAAATTTCTAAAGTAAGATGTGGAAATAAACCATGTATAAAATTTGGACAATAGGAGATAAAGATGAAAAAAATAATTATATTATTAGCAGTTTCAAACCTTTTTGGATTTGAAGTAAACACGCATCAAGCAATTACACGATGTGCATTAACCCAAGAGTGTAGTGAGAACAATAGACAATAGGGGTCGGGTGATAATGATAATTCTATACCAAAAAACATCCCCCATTACTAGCTTTGATAGTTTCTGTAGTGAAAGTCACGATTATGTGGTTGAATTATAGAAATTGTAAGAAGCACAAGGACACCGATAAACGATAAGTTAATCGCATTGATTCCAAAAGAAGTGATAATTCTTTTGGATATCGATGTACCCTTTCCATGATTTTACACAATAAACTTTAAAATAAGATAAAACTCCCCCTCTTATTTTCTCCTCCACCACAAAAACCAAATCATCAAAAATATTTATTTGATAGAAATACTCTTCAAGACATCAAAATAGCTAGGAAATGTTTTGGCTGTGCATTCAGGTTCATTAATCGTCACAGAGACAGGGTCTAATGCTAATAGAGAAAAAGTCATAGCCATTCTATGGTCATCATAGGTATCAATTGATGCATGTTTCAACTGTTTTGGTGCTGTAATTTTGAGATAATCTTCACCCTCTTCTACTTCTGCCCCTACTTTTCGTAATTCTGTAGCCATAGCAAAAAGTCTATCTGTCTCTTTGACACGCCAATTATAGATATTACGTAAGGTGGTTGCACCTTTGACAAAGAGTGCCATAGTTGCCACTGTCATCGCTGCATCAGGGATATGATTGAAATCCATATCAATCGGACGAAGGGCATCTCTTGTCACACAGACATAGGTATCCCCCCACTCTACTCTTGCACCCATCTGTTCTAAGACATCGACAAAAGCAATATCTCCTTGTATTGTATTTCTACCAATACCATTGACCCTTACCGTACCACCCTTAATAGCCGCAGCTGCCAAAAAATAAGAAGCAGAAGAGGCATCACCCTCTACCATAAAGGTATCTACAGATTTATACATCTGCCCACCTTTGATTACAAACGTTTTATACGCATTGTTCACCACATCTACCCCAAAGGTTTTCATGATGTGTAAGGTAATATCAATATACGGTTTAGAGACGAGTTCCCCTATAATAGTAATATGTGTATCATTCTTTGCCATAGGGGTTGCCATGAGTAGTGCTGTCAAAAATTGACTAGAGATAGCACCATCTATACTAATATTACCCCCTTGTAGACCATGAGAATCTATCTGTAAAGGAGGGTAGCCTTCTGTTTCTAAGTACTCTATCTTTGCCCCTGATTGACGTAGGGCATCTACAAGATGCCCTATGGGTCTCTCTTTCATACGAGGTTCACCCGTAAGCAGATACGAACCTACTCCCAAACATAATACAGCAGCTAAAGGACGCATAGCAGTACCTGCATTACCTAAAAACAACTCTTTTGGCTCTTCTTGATGGATAGCTCCTGCATTTCCTATGATGGTACATTGTGTTTCATCGTCTGAAAGCGTATATTCTATGCCTAGTTCTTTTAAAGCATGGAGCATATGACGGGTATCATCACTCTTTAACAAATTGGTAATGGTACTGGTACCCTCTGCTAAAGAAGCCAATAATAACGCCCTATTAGAAAGACTCTTAGAGCCTGGTAGATGTATCTCTCCCTCTATTTTACGAATGGGTTCTAGGGTTAAACTATGCATGAAGATTTCTCTATTTTTTTTAATTTTTTTAATTTTTCTATTTTGTCAATCACATTTTGGACAACCCAATCAGGGGTAGATGCACCTGCTGAGATACCACAAAAAGTCTTTTTATCAAACCACGAAGATTCTAATTCTGCTTCGTTTTCTATAAGATAGCTCTCTTGACAGTCACGCATACAAATACTATGAAGTTGCTTTGTATTAGAAGAGTGTTTGCCTCCAATAACTATCATGACATCTGCTTCTTTTGCCAATTCTGATGCTGCATCTTGATTTTCAAATGTGGCATTACAAATGGTATTAAAAACACGAATTTCTTTGCGTGTACTCATGAGGGCAGTGACCACTTTAGCAAAATCTTCAGGTTTTTTAGTTGTTTGAGAGACCACAGCTACTTTGCCTTTGAGGGGTAAATCATTTAATTCTTCTAGCTCTAGTACGATAAAAGCATCATCCAAATCTTTAGCATAGCTTACCACACCTTTGATTTCAGGGTGTGAGGCATCTCCAAAGATAATGATACTATAACCCTCTTCACTCATCTTTTGGACGATATTTTGAGGAGTGGTGACATAAGGACAGGTAGCATCAATCACTTTATGTTCTTGTGCATTAAGCTGTGCCAATTCATCTTTGGGGATGCCATGGGTACGAATGACAATAGCATCATCGGTTTGTATATCATTGATATTTTCAGCAAGACCAATATTAAATCCCACTTTCAATCTATTTATTTCATCTTTATTGTGTATCAAAGGGCCATAGGTTACGGAACCTTTATGTGCTTCTGCTATCTCTATGGCACGTTTAACACCAAAACAAAACCCATAGCTTGATGCTAGTTGTATTTTCATAATGTGACTACCTTAATGTGGCTTGACACTCTTGTTCAAGTGTAGATATGATGTGACCCATCACCGTGTCTATATCATTCTCTTCAAGTGTTTTATCCATCGATTGAATAAAAAATCGAATGGTTAAAGACTTTTTATCCCCTAGTTTTTCATCTTCATAAATATCTACAGGATATACATCTTTAAGCATCTCTAATTTGAGGGTATTGAGTACTTTTGCTACTTCAAAATAACCCATAGATTTATCTATCACAACGGAGAGATCTTTATACACCCCTTGGAACTTAGAAATAGGCGTTGTATTGATATGTGTAGGTAAAAGAGTATCAAAATCAACCTCAGCGATAAATGTAACAGGGATACCATAATCATCTTGTACACTAGGGTGAAGCTTAGAGATAAATCCACATACTTTTCCCTCTATCAAAATATTTGCCGATTGATACGGATGAATCAAAGTATTGGTATAACTACAAGGCTCTAATTCAAATGCACCAATCACAGCACCTAATTTTTGCGTAAATGTAGCAAAATCAATCTCTCTAGGTTTCCCTGCGTTTGCTATATTTTCACTTCCATTGTGTCCTGAAAATACAAAACTTATCACTTCACTCTCTTCTCTTTTGCTACCAAAGATAGAACCAATTTCAAACAAAGGAATCGACTTTATACTATAACTTACATTATGCTTTACAGCATTCAGTAGATTGATTAAAAGTGTACTTCTTAACGTATTTAACTCTTCTGCAATAGGATTTGCTACATCTAAAGATTCCTCTATAACAGGAAAATGATATTTTTCTAAAAGTTTTCTATCAGAGAAGACATACGAGACATTTTCATAATATCCAACACCTACAGCAGCGTGTTTAAATGCTTTTTTGGTTTTATATCTATCACTTACCCTATTAAGACGTGGTTTTTCTTCAAAACTAAATGGCTTGGCTTCAATATTATTAATCCCAATAATACGCACAATCTCTTCAGCTATATCTTGAATATGTTTGATGTCATGTCTAAACAGGGGTACTTCTACCGATGCTACTTTATCTGCACCTTTATTAAGTACAAATCCTAATTTATGCAAAATAGCAACAATCTTAGACAAGGATATATCCATACCAATAATAGCAGAAATCTCTTTTGCATCAACCATAACAGTATGATGTTCTCTCTCAGCCAAAACACTCAAATGCCCTTCATGGCAAGTAGCATCTGTATATTGATATAGTAAATTACTCAAATACAACAATCCAAATTCCAAATCTGGATTAGAACCTCTGGATGTTTTATAGTATAAAGTATCTATTTTAAAATCACTTTGAGATACAGCTTCTACCAATACATCAGGATTGATATAACTAGCTTCCAATAAAATCTTTTCAGAATCTTTATACACTTTAGATGCTTTGTCTTGAGAAATACCTACCATAGAATGAGATATATCATTACCTACAAGTTCTATGATACCCTCTTTCTTAGCCTTTGCATGGATAGAGATTTTATCTGTGGTATTTAAAAATACTTCACTATTATATCCACGAAGTATAACCCCTGTGGTGTGTGTAGCATACGCTAGTAAATCTTCCATGTACCCTTTGGCTTCCACAGCTACCATGGCTAAACGTAAATTAATAAGGAAATGCTTTTTCATGTTTTCAATAATGACTAATTTATAACATAAATCAGCCTCTATGTTTTTATCATTATGAAGCTCAACCATTCGAGCCATACCGATTTTCATCTTTTCATCTTTGACAGGCTCAAAACGCTTCATTTCTATATCAAGTCCAGCAGATAAATCTCTAGCCACACCATATACCGAAAGACAATCGCCTCTATTGGCAGTGAGTTCAAGCTCGATAATCGTATCAGCAATGGTTCGATAGCTATCTAATGTACGTCCTACTTCAATCGTACCAATACTCTCATCTAAAATCATAATGCCTTTACCCATATCAGGCAGACCCAATTCAGAAGAAGCACAGACCATACCCTCAGACTCTACACCTCTAAGCTTTGCATGTTTAATTTCAAAGTTACCAGGCAAAACTGCACCTATCATCGCTACAGCCACATACTCTGCATCCACAACATTGGACGCTCCACAGACGATTTGTCTCGTACCTGAGCCTACATCTATCTGACAGACATTGAGCTTATCAGCATCAGGATGTTTACTCACAGAAAGTATCTTACCAATGACCACATTTTTATCAATACGTATTTCATTGATACTGTCTACTTCAAGCCCAATACTATTAAATGTCTCATAAAGTATTTCATTAGACACAGCACTCAGGTCTATAAATTCATTTAACCAAGATTTTGTAATTATCATCTAAACTGCTCCAACAATCTTATATCACCTTCAAAGAGACTTCTAAGGTCTGGTATCTTATGCATTAACATTGCAAAACGCTCTACACCTAATCCAAAGGCATACCCACTCACATCTTCATAGCCCACAGACTTAAAGACATTGGGGTCAACAATACCACAGCCTAGTACTTCTAGCCATCCTGTATGAGAACAGATACGACAGCCTTTTGCTTCACAAAAGATACAAGATATATCCACTTCAGCTGACGGCTCTGTAAAAGGAAAGAAACTAGGACGAAAGCGTACTTCAACATCGCCAAACATGTATTGTAAAAAGTCTATCAGTATAGATTTTAGATTGGCAAAGCTCACTTTGCCTTTGGCATCTACCACAAGACCTTCTACTTGATGAAACATCGGTGTATGCGTCACATCAAAATCACGTCTAAACACCGTACCAGGGGCAATCATCCTAATAGGAGGCTTGGTTTCTAACATCGTGCGTATCTGCACAGGTGAGGTATGCGTACGCAATAGCCCCCCATCCTTAAAATAAAAAGTATCTTGCATATCTCGTGCAGGATGATATTTAGGTAGATTCAAAGCCTCAAAGTTATGAAAATCATCTTCGACCATAGGGCCAGACTCTACAGCAAAATTAAGTGCTACAAAGTAGTCAATAATTTTATCCATCGTTTCCATCACAGGATGCAAAGCACCTTTTTGTGCCAACGTACCATACAAAGAGACATCTATCGCTTCAGATTTGAGTACACGCTCTATCTCTTCTGATTTAAGCACTTCATATCGTGCATCAAACGCACTTTGCAGGGCTACTTTATCTTTATTAAGTTTCTGAGCAAATTCTCTTTTCTCAGGACCAGGAACATCTTTCATTTTGGCAAACTGTGCTGCTACCACACCTTTTTTACCAAAGAGGTTTACACGTACTTTTTCTAAGCTTTCAAGACTATTCGCTTGAGCAATTTTTTCTTCTAGTTCTTTCATACCCATCCCATTTATTTCTGTAGTAATTATTGTGATTTTATCCAAATTTTACTAACAATGTGATTTATTACATATTTTATATGCTATAATCAAATAAATAAATTACCCCAAAGGACACATCTATGTGCATATTTTGTAAAATAATCAACAAAGAAATCCCCAATAATACCGTACTAGAAAATGAACATTTTTTAGCCTTTCATGACCTTTACCCTAAAGCACCTATCCATATACTCATCATCCCAAAACTTCATGTCGATTGTTTTCAAGATGTTAGCCCTCAAACAATGGCAGGACTCACAAGCTTCGCCCAAGAAGTGGCTACCAAAGTAGGTGTAGACCAAACAGGCTATAGACTTATTACCAATAATGGGGAAGATGGTGCGCAAGAAGTAAAACATTTACATTTCCACATGCTAGGAGGAGGACACATCGCATGGGATCACTCACATGAAGACAATCATAAAAACATTTAGTCTTAAAGTTTGTCTCATAAAGTTTATTTCATAAAAAAGGGTATAGTGCGATGTACTATGCCCCTCTCTTTATCACTATTATCTCGTTAAGTATCAATCGCTTCTAATTGCAAATCATACTCAGCAACTATCTCATCATCTTTTTCAGAAGCGATTTCAAGACGGTCAAAAAAGCTATCTATCTCTTGTTGTACCAATCCCACTTCTCGAGATAGTTCCATAATTTTATCATTATCACCACTGCTAGAAGCTGTGGCTAAATCTTCATTTTTTAGAGCCATATCAGATTCAAGTATCTCTATCTTTTCTTCACAAAGCTTTATCTCTTTGGTAAAAGGTTTTCGTACTTCATTACGTGCTTGTGTGACTACCTTTCTTCGTTTTTTACGCTCTTTATGGTTTATCTTTGGTTTGGCTTTTTTAGGTTTTTTTCCCTCTTCTTCTTCCCATCCTATCTTCTCCAAAAAGTCACTATAGTTCCCATCAAAGTACTCAGCCCCACCCTTATGAAAGATAATCAAAGCATCGGCCAATCTATGAAGTAGCATTTCCGAGTGAGTCACCATGATAAGTGACCCCTCAAACCTATCAATCGCATCAGCCAAAGCATCTATAGATTGCATATCAAGGTGGTTGGTAGGCTCATCAAGAAACAGTACATTTGAAGGCGTAGCAATAATTTTACCTAGCATCACACGGCTACGCTCTCCCCCTGAAAGTACTTCTATTTTTTTGTCTCCTAACTCTCCAGAAAACATCATACGCCCAGCGATATTACGGGCTTGTGGTATCCCTATTTCTTTGCTTACAGAGGCTATCTCATCCACAATGGTTGTCTTGGTATTGAGTCTTTCGATATTGGTTTGACCAAAATGTGCAAAACTTGTCGAAGGATGGTATTCTAAGTTTCCTTGTTGTGTAGAAAGTTCCCCTGCTATGTAGTTAAGCAAGGTTGATTTTCCCTTACCATTTTTACCGATAATAGCCAAACGCTTCCCTCTTTCCATCGCAAAAGTAATGTCTTGGAATAAGGGTTGAGTAGCATCATACCCAAAGCCCAACCCCTCTGCACGAAAGACTACTTTTGCAGGGGTATCTTTATAATTAAACTTAAAAGACAAATTGGTATCTGTTGCCAAATCTTCCATATCATCCATCTTATCTAACTCTTTTTGCTTCGATTGAGCCAAGGCTGCTGTAGAAGCTCTGGCTTTGTTTCTTGCCACAAATTCTTCTAATTCTTTACGCTTTTTATCTTGATTGGCTTTTGTTTTTTCATACGTGTCATCTTCTAGTTCCAAAGTAGAGTAGTACTTATAACTATCCCCCTCCACCAATCGCAATGCCTTACGCTGTACACCCATCGTATGTGTCGTTACCGAGTCCATAAAATCTCTATCATGCGTGATGAGTATCACTTCACCATCAAACTCACGGATAAACCCACGCAACCAACGCAAAGAGATAATATCCAAGTAGTTCGTAGGCTCATCAAGCAGTAACATATTAGGCTCAGTAGCCAAAAGCTTCACAAGATTAATACGAATTTGATACCCTCCAGAAAAGCTCAAAGGGTCTTTATCCAAGTCTTCCATACTAAAGCCTAGACCAAAAAGTAATTTTTCTATCTTATAAAAGTTCCATTGCTCATCTTCTGGCAAGACCAAAGCACACTCTTCACGTACAGTAGGTTCAGTAAAGACTAAATGCTGTTTAAGCGTACCTATCATATAATTTTTAGGGATACTCACATCTCCAGAATCATGCCCCTCTTCACCCAAAATAATTTTAAATAAAGTCGATTTACCAGAACCATTACGTCCCACAAATCCTATTTTTTGTCCATGGTTTAGTTTGAGATTGACATCATTAAAAAGGGCTTGACCCCCAAAACTTTTAGCAAGGTTAGTAAGTTGTATCATAGCAGTATCCATTTATGTGGTAATTTTTGTGAGATTATAGCCAAAACCTATTATGAAACCATAGATGTTCTAAAATTATTTTGACTTTTGGGGTGGAATATCATATCTTTATTTTACTATCCAACCACCCATTCAAACTCTCCACCTGCTCTAAAGTCCTCACTGTAGCCGTACCACCTTCAGATATACGAGCATTCATAGAAGCACGGTTGTCTAGTAGGGCTACTACACCTTCACCTATACGTCCATCTATACTTTGTAAATCTTCTAAGCTAAGTTCTGAGATGTCTAAGCCTTTTTTTTCAGCTAAGTTTACTGCGTCCCCTGTGATATGGTAGGCATCACGGAAGGGAAGGTTTGCAACTTTTACGAGGTAGTCGGCTAAATCAGTTGCCGACAAGTGTCCTATCATACATGCTTTTTCCATTTGATTTACATTTACAGTCATATCTGCTATCATTTCTTCTAATACTTGTAGAGAAAGTGTAGCCGTTCTTACAGAATCAAATACACCTTCTTTATCCTCTTGCATATCTTTATTATACGCAAGTGGTAGCCCTTTCATGACAGTAAGAAGTGCCACAAGGTTACCATTGACACGTCCTGTTTTTCCACGGAGTAGTTCAGGAATATCAGGATTTTTCTTTTGTGGCATGATGGAGCTTCCTGTAGCATGTCTGTCACTAAGTGTCACCCATCCAAACTCACTAGCAGACCATAAGATAAGCTCTTCACTTAGACGGCTGATATGCATCATCATGGTGCTAATGTTAAAGAGTATCTCCAAAGCAAAATCACGGTCACTTACTGTGTCGAGACAATTCAGCGTAGGTGCTGTAAACCCTAGTTTATCTGAGGTAATCTGACGAGATATATTGTGAGGTGTACCTGCTAAAGCAGCACAACCAATAGGAGAATAGTTATTACGTTCATACGAACTCATAAAACGCTCATAATCACGCTTGAACATACTTGCATACGCCATCATATGATAACCGAAGTTTATAGGCTGTGCATGTTGTAAATGTGTCATACCAGGAAGCATAACTTCTGCATTTTTTTCTGCTACTTTAATCAACGTTACTATATTTTCTAAAAGTAACCCAGATATTGCTTTTGTGTTATTTTGTACATAGAGTCTAAAGTCAAGTGCTACTTGGTCATTACGGCTACGTGCTGTATGTAATCGTTTACCAGCATCGCCTACTTTTTGTGTGAGTCTTCCCTCTATAGCCATGTGAATATCTTCATCATCACCATCAAGAAGAAAGATACCAGATTCTACTTCATCAAGTATCTCTGCTAAACCTCTTTGTATTTGCTCATAATCTTCTTTAGAGATAATACCTTGTTCACAAAGCATATACGCATGTGCTTGTGAACCTTCTATATCTTCTTTATAGAGTATTTTATCAAAGGGGAGTGAGTTGTTAAGGTCTTGAAGTAAAGCCGAACTTTTTTGTGAGATTCTAGCTGATGCAATTTTTTGAGACATGAAAATTCCTATAATAAGTATTAGATGTATTTTATCGTAATGTATGTTTAATTAGCTTTGAAAAAAGAAGAGAAGAAAAATATAAAAAAGAATAATGAGTAAAAAATAAATAAAAAGATTAAATAAAAAAGTGAATAGATTGTTAAAAACAAGAGGGGATATAAGTAGTGTTAAAAACCTCAAAGTGGCAGCGACCTACATTTCCACAGACGTAGCCTGCAGTATTATCGGCGATGGGAGGCTTGACTTCCAGGTTCGGAATGGAGCTGGGTATGACCCTCCCTCTAGCCCCACCACTAAGAGAG
>JAMOTK010000065.1 GCA_027062365.1 Sulfurovum sp. | reverse complement strand
TGACACTTTATTATCAGCTTGGCTATCAATCATCTCTCTTTTAATTGATAAGTCCAAGCTTACGAGCTTTCCCTCAAGCCACTCTTTCTCTATCGTCAATGTTCCTACTTTTTTTGCTAGTGCATCAATAAGTGTCTGAGATAGCATAAAATCAAAACGGCATTCCTAAATATCCCTTACGTACAAATCACCTTATCAATCATCAATTGTAAGGTGACGTTGCCTCTAAAATGATTTTCGTTGAGGGTGTAGGTGATGTCGGTTTGTGTGCCTATGTGAAAAACTTCTTTGGTTTTAAATTTGACACCTTGCATGATAATGCCATTTTGCATAAAACTAAAGCGTAAATGTTCGCCCTCTTTGCCCATGGTATCGGCTTGGAGGATTTCTACATTTTGTGAGAGATATTTTGGGGTGGGATTACCTTGTCCATAGGGTTCGTACTGTTTGACTAAAGAAGTAAGCTCAAAAGAGATGTCCTCAAAGGCTAAGATACCTACGATAGTTGGGTCTTTTTCTTCTTTAATGTAATTGCCTTGTTTATAATTTTTTTGAAGTTGTGTTTTAAAGGCTTCTAATGCATTTTCTTTTAAAGACAGCCCAATGGCTGCTTGGTGTCCTCCAAACTTCTCTAAATGCTCTCTACAGGCATCTGTGATAGCAAATAAGTCACATGAACCAAAGCTTCTGCCTGATCCTTTGAGTATGCCTTTGTCATTATTACTTAGTACGATACATGGCTTTTCATAATGCCTAGAGACTCTAGCAGCGACGATACCTACCACACCTTCATGCCAATCTTTTCCCTCTACCACGATTACTTCATCATCAAGATTGACTTGTAAGAGGGCTTTATTTGTGATGTCTTGTTCTGTAAATTTTCTAAGTGTATTGAAGTCTATAAGGCGTTCTAGTCTTACTCTAGCATCATAAATATTGGTAGAAGCCAAAAAATCTACCGAATAAGAAGCATCTTCCATACGTCCTGCTGCATTGAGTAGTGGTGCTAAAAAAAAGCCTATATCTTCTGCGTTGAGACTCTCTTTTTTAGAGTGTTCCAAAAAAGCTCTAATGGCAGGTCTTTTGCTTTTATTTAAAGCTTTTATCCCTGCTTCTACCATGGCTCTATTGATATGTTGAAGTGGCATCATATCGGCGATGATAGCAATGGCTGTGAGTTCCATATAAGACATCATATTGATTTTGATATTAAGTGCATTTTTTAGTGAAGCGATGAGATACCACGCTATTTGAGCCCCACATACTTCAGAGTAGGGAAAGGTACATGCTTCTTGCTTTTGGTCAATAATAGCAAAACATTCTGGTAGTTCTGGAGCTAAGAGATGGTGGTCTGTGATAATCAGTTCTATGCCCTCTTCTTTACACAATTTTGCAGCATAAATGGCAGAGATACCATTGTCTACTGTGATGGCTAAATCTGTCCCTAAAATACGTGGGATGATATTTGCCGAGAGTCCATACCCATCTTTAAAACGATTGGGGATAATCCACTCTATGGGGTAGTCTATCTCTTCAAAAAAGAGTTTCATAAGGGTAGTAGAAGTGACACCATCTACATCATAATCACCAATAATTGTAATCTTTTCTTTTTGCTCTATCGCAAAGATAATACGCTTAGTAGCCTTATCCATATCTTTAAATGTTGAAGGGTGAGGAAGGTCTTTTAGAGAGAGAAACCCCTCTTTAAAACGCTCTTTTAGTAGCTTTTCTAAATTTTTTAGCTTTAAAGAGGGATACATCTATTTTTTATGCTGTTGTGAAGCTGAAGCAAACGCCAAAATAGTAGGATTGACTGATTGAAGGCGTGAAGTAAATTCTGGATGAAATTGTACGCCCAAAAACCATGGATGGTCACTGACTTCAACAGCTTCAATAAGCCCATGTGATTCACCTGTAATCTCTAAGCCATTGGCTTCAAAATCTGCTCTATATTTGGGATTGGCTTCATATCTATGTCTGTGTCTCTCAAAGATAAGCGTTGCATCATAAGCTTCTCTTAGATGAGAGCCTTCTTTTGTTTCACATTCATATTCACCAAGTCTTAGTGTTCCACCCATTGCTGTAGTGGAGGTTCTTATCTGTTTTGAACCCAATGCATCGATAAACTCATCGATAAGATAGACAATAGGTGCTGAAGTATTTGCATTAAATTCTATGGAGTTTGCATCTTCTAAATGTAGTACATTACGTGCAAATTCTACCATTGCTAATTGCATACCCAAACAGATACCAAGGAAAGGTATCTTGTTTTCTCTAGCATATTGAATAGATGCTATTTTACCTTCTACACCACGCTCTCCAAATCCACCAGCAACCAATATACCATCACAATTATTGAGATATTTTTCAGCACCATCATCTTCTACTTTTTCAGAATCTACCCACAAAATATTGATTTTGGTATCTAAATGTGCTCCTGCGTGAATGAGTGACTCAGTCAAAGATTTATAAGATTCTTTTAAATCCAAATATTTACCAACAAATGCAATTTTTATTTCATGGCTTGGATTGATAATTTTATTGACTAAAAGATTCCATGTATCCATTTTAGGTACAGTGTTACTTAATTCTAATTGTTTACAAATAGGAGTAAGCATATCTTGTGTTAAAAAGTTAAGAGGTACTTTGTAGATAGTGGCTGCATCTTCTGCTACGATGATAGAATCTTCTTCTACATCACAAGCATAGGCAATTTTACGTTTAATATCATTGGTCACAGGTACTTCAGCTCTTAATACTAGCATATGAGGCGCGATACCTATACGTCTTAATTCTTGTACTGAGTGTTGTGTTGGTTTGGTTTTTAGCTCTCCAGCTGCTTTGATATAAGGTAAAAGTGTCACATGGATATTCATCACAAATTTTTTGCCTAATTCATGTTTCATTTGTCTAATGGTTTCTAAAAAAGGTAAACCTTCTATATCTCCTGTAGTACCACCTAACTCTACGATAAGTATTTCTTTACTTTCCCCTGCTTTGATAATACGTTCTTTTATTTCATTAACAATATGAGGGACTACTTGTATGGTTTTACCTAAGTATTTACCTTTACGTTCATTTTCTATGACAGTTTTATAGACTAATCCTGTTGTAAAGTTATTATTTTGGGTGAGTGATGTATCTAAAAATCGTTCATAATGACCTAAATCTAAATCTGTTTCTGCACCATCTTTGGTTACAAATACTTCACCATGCTCTAAAGGAGACATTGTTCCTGGATCGACATTGATATAAGGGTCTAATTTTAAAACACCTACTCTTAATCCTGTATGTTTGAGTAATGTACCTACACTGGCTGCTGTTATACCTTTTCCTAAAGAAGAAAGTACTCCACCTGTAACAAAAATATATTTTGTTTTATTTTGACTCATAGTATATTTTTCCTTTTTTATGCAACAATGGGCATAATAATTGTAATAAAATTATCATCTTTTACGATAAAAGGCAAAGAAGGTTCATTTATTTCAATAGTAAATGTATTGTTATTGGTTTGAGAAATAAAATCTAATATATATTTACTGTTAAATGATATTTCAAATTTTTCAGATAATCCTGTATCAATTTCTAGTTCTGTTTTAGCTTCTACATTGTCTGCACTTAATGATTTAAAGAGAATACTATGAGGATTAAAAGTCATTTTAATCTCTTGGGAAATAGTGGTAATCATTTTAATAGAATCTATCATCTCTTTTTTAGGCAAAATAATTTTATACTTGGTATTAGTAGGAATAATACGTTGATAATCAGGAAATTTTCCATTAATTAAACGTGTAAAGAAAAAATAATTTTGATTGGTAATAATAAGATTGGTTTCATCATAATAAATATTTATATCATCTAAAAAAAGTTTTTGTATTTCTAAAATAGCTTTTTTAGGTACGATTAACGAAAGTTCATTTTGATTTTCTCCAGCGATAGAAGCAATGGCTAATCTTCGGGTATCGGTACTTACTAAATCTGTACTATCATGCTTTATATTGATTAATGCACCATTAAGTTCAAACTTTGGATTATTGGTATCTATAGCAGGAGATATTTTTTTGAGATTTTGTATAAGATTCAATGAATCCAATGAAATTTGAGGTTTATTTTCTATAGTTGGAAAAGTTGGAAAAGAATTAGGGTCAAAAATAGGTAATTTAAATTTAGAGTGTTTTTGTTTAATAATGAGTATATCATTAATAAGTTCTAATGTAATTTCATCTTCTTTTAAAATACGTATAATATCTAAAAGTTTTTTACCATGGGCTGTAAAAGAACCTTCTTCTTCTATCAGTATATTATCAGTAACAATTTCCAAACCAATTTCTGAGTCAGTTGCTTTAATAATACATTTATCATTTTGGCTATTAAAGAGTATATGTGAAGTAATTTGACTTGCATCTTTTTTTTCTAAAAAAGCTTGCAAATTAATTAGTATAGATTCTATAATTTGCTTTTGTGCTTTTATCTTCATAGTTTGTCCTTAATTTTAATAATATTAGTAGATAGTAGTAGTTCTTCATGAAAGTGTGAAAAACTACTCTACTGCCTTTGTTACCATTGTTTGTGAGTGTATCAAAGTACTTTTGACTATTCACATTTATTCACTTTTAAAATTATATCTTTTTTTTATTCAAGTTTCTATAGACCATTTTGTGTATAGCTATGTACTTTATTAGAAAGTTCTTCAAGGAGTACTTTAAAATTTTCATCATTTTCTATAATTTCATTTATTTTTTTCATAGCATGTGAAATAGCTGTATGGTCTTTCATCCCAAAATACATAGCAATTTGGGGCATAGAATTAGGAGTAAGACTTCTAGCAAGATAGATAGAGATTCTTCTTGCATTGACTACATTTTTTGTACGTTTTTTAGAGCGTATATCAGAGGGTTTGATATTGAGTTCTTTAGATACCAATTTAAGTATGTCATCAATAGTAATATTTTCTTTTTTCTCTTTGAGTTGGTCTTTAATGGCATTTTGTGCAAAATCTAGTGTAATTTGTTGATTGAGCATAGAAGACAAAGCATTGAGTTTGATGATAGTGCCTTCTATTTCTCTAATGTTATCACCCATATTTGTAGCGATAAAATTGACGATTTCATTGTCTAAGTGAATACCATCAAGCTCACATTTCTTTTGGATAATAGCAATTTTGGTTTCAAGTCCAGGAGGTTGAATATCTGCCATGAGTCCCCATTCAAAGCGTGTACGAAGCCTGTCTACAAGTCCTGCTATTTTATTGGGTGCTCTATCAGCTGTCATGACTATCTGTTTATTGGCATTATAGAGTTCATTAAAGGTGTGAAAAAACTCTTCTTGGGTTTGCTCTTTTCTACTTAAAAACTGTATATCATCAATAAGAAGCAAATCACACTCTCTAAATTTATCTCTAAACCTATCCATGGTTTGAGAGCGTAGATGAGAGGTAAAGGAGTTCATAAATTGTTCAAGCGTGGTATATATCACGGTTTTACCTAGTTCTATATGATAGTTTCCAATGGCTTGAAGTAAATGGGTCTTTCCTAGTCCTACGCCTCCATAGATAAAAAGAGGATTGTATTGTTTCCCTGGTTTTTCTGCTACAGACTTGGATGTAGTATAGGCAAATTGGTTGGAATTGCCTACAATAAAACTTTCAAATGTCAGTGAGGGGTTTAGATAGGTGCTTTTTGAATTCTGTTTTTCTAAATGTTGTTTGACTACTCTATTGGAAATAACTTGTTCACCTTTATTCACATTAATTTTAATATCAGGCTTGACTTCATTGTGTAATTCAAAAAGATGTGCAATTTTATCTGCGTATTTACTCTTTATCCATTTTGCAATAATCATATTTGGAGCAGTATAATAGACAATATTAGAACGGGAATTTTTAGTGTCATAAACAAGTTTTTTAATATATCGTTCATATTCAATTTCTGAAATCTCTTTTTTGAGTTCAAAAAGTACTTTTTGTCCTATATTCATCTGAATGAAGCCTTTCATGCTTTTGTAGCTAAAATAACCATTTCACAATTTAAAACCTAAATGTGAATAACTTATGACATTTTAGCCTATTTAAGCTAAAATAGCGTTATTAAACAGAGTTGAATAGTTTTATTCACTATGTGAACAAAGGTGTGAATGAATATATTAGGAATAGACCCAGGAAGCCGTAATTTAGGCTATTGCATCATATTTTGGGATGGTGTAAAGTTTTCACTTGTGGAAGCAGGATTAGTGAAAATGAAAGAGAAAGATTTACAAGCTCAAATGGTAGAAATGGTAGAAGGTATTGATATTATTTTGAAAAAGCATAGCATTGATGAAGTCGCCATAGAAGATATATTTTTTGCCTTCAATCCTAAGTCTGTGATAAAACTAGCACAGTTTAGAGGAGCACTCTGTCTCAAAATACTCCAAGAGGTAGGATTTTTTCACGAATACACAGCATTACAAGTCAAAAAGGCAGTGACAGGCAATGGCAAAGCCACCAAAGAACAAGTCGCTTTTATGGTCAAACGTCTGTATGGCATCAAAAAAGAGATAAAGCCCTTAGATATTACCGATGCTATGGCGATAGCCCTAACCCATTTACAACGTGTGAAAATGAGAAAGAAAGTACCAAAGTAGTATCTTGTACCATAGACCTAAGTTAAAAAGTTATATTTAGCTATAATACACACAATTTTTTATAAGGATTTTACATGTGTGCTGAAAAAATACAGCGTTTAATACAAGCGAGTATTCTAGGAATTATCATGGGATTAACAGCAAGTGGGATAAGTGGAGAAGCACTCATGCTTCAATTGGCTTTTCTTTTACAATTTGGAATGATGGTCATGCTTGTCATCGCAGGACTTACAGGTTTTTGCCCAGGATTATTAATACTCAAAAAAATCTTCCCATCATGTGAAGAACCACGCAATAAAGGATAAACTAAATGTCAAATATTTCATATAAAGACGCAGGGGTCGATATAGACGCAGGGAATGAATTTGTAGAAGCCATTAAAGAAGATGTTAAATCTACTTTTGATAAAAATGTTATCGGTGGCATTGGGTCTTTTGCTGGGGCGTATGCCTTGCCTACTGGCTACAAAGAGCCAGTGATTTTGTCTGCGACTGATGGTGTGGGGACGAAATTGCGTATTGCCATAGAGAGTGGTAGGCTTGATACTGTGGGGATTGACCTCGTAGCAATGTGTGTTAATGACCTTATTTGTAACAATGGTACGCCGATGTTTTTCTTGGATTATTATGCCACGGGTAAACTTTTGCCTCAAAATGCCAAAGACGTAGTCGCAGGGATAGCAGAGGGTTGTAGACGAAGCGAATGTGCCTTGGTCGGTGGTGAAACAGCAGAAATGCCAGGTATGTACAGCGAAGACGATTTTGACCTCGCTGGGTTTGCTGTAGGGATTGCTGAACGTTCTAAGATGGACATGGTAGCCAATGTCAAAGCAGGGCAAATCCTCGTGGCAATGCCTAGTTCTGGTGTGCATTCAAACGGTTATTCTTTGGTGAGAAAACTCTTTTTTGATAAATTAGGAATGAGCCTAGAGACCGAATTTGAAGGCAAACCATTGGTAGACACACTTTTAGAGCCTACACGTATCTACGTCAAAGAGTACAAAGCCAATCAAGACAAAGTCACAGCTTTAGCACATATTACAGGAGGAGGTATCGTAGAGAACCTTCCTCGTGTTTTGCCTGAGGGTATTCGTGCTATCGTCAAAAAAGACGATATTCGCATCTTACCTATCTTTGAATTTATGGCGCAATATGTAGACGAAGAAGAGATGTTTAGAGCCTTCAACATGGGCGTAGGCATGGTATGGGTCGTAGAAGAAGAAAACTTACAAAGCGTTTTAGATAACACAGACGGCTATGTTATTGGTCATCTTGAAGAGGGTGAGAAGGGTGTGGAGATGGTTTAAAACCGTCTTGATACACCTTTAGTCATCACTCCCACTGTCTCCCAAGAGGATTGGGAGGAGTGTTTCTTTTATTACAATCCATGACGTTTCCATTTTTTTCCTTATTTGATGACTTCTGCGTCTAGTTCTCCTGATTTTAACTTTTCTAAATACTCATTGAGCATCATTTTTACATCACCTGATAAGAGTAGTAATCCAAAAATATTGGGGATAGCTAGTGCTAAAAATAAGATAGAAGAGAAATCTACCATTGTTTTGGTCTCGACCACTGTAGCAATTACGATAAAACTTAAAAATATCATTTTGTAAAGGATAGAAGATTTTGAACCAAAGAGGTAGACCCATGCACGTTCACCATAGTATGACCATGTAACCATCGTAGAAAATGCAAACATAAAGATGGCAAAACCTAAGATATTGGGGAACCATGACACGACAGAACCAAAGGCATAAGAAGTAATAGCTGCCCCTTGATTTAGAGCGATAAATCCATCAAGTTCAGGAGTGCCACCCATATATGCACCAGTGATAACGATGACAAGTGCTGTCATGGTACAGATAACCACGGTATCAATAAATGGTTCATACAAAGAAACCAATCCTTGTCTTACGGGGTACTTGACCTTGGCTGGGGCATGGGCGATACCTGCTGAACCCATACCTGCTTCATTGGAAAATACAGCTCTTTGGAAGCCTTGTGCCATCGCCATAAAGATACCCACCCCTGCTGAAGTAGGATTAAATGCTTCAGAGATAATAACGCCAAAGGCATGAGGAATGTCTGTAAAGTGTGTGCCTAATACCCATAGTACCATCAAGAGATAGAAGATAACCATAATAGGTACAATTTTCTCAGCCACACGAGCAATACGCGTAATACCTCCTACGATAACCAATCCTGTAATACCTGCCAAGGCAAGTCCAAAGAGGTAAGGCATATCATTGAGGATAGGTAGATGCAGTTGCATCACACCTAAGGCTTGAGAGACTTGAAAGGTGTTTCCAGCTCCAATAGCTCCCATGATAAGAAAAAATGCAAAGACAATGGCAAGGTATTTTCCTAAGGTAGCATAGCCTTTTTTGGCAAGACCTTTGGAAAGATATTCCATCCCTCCACCCATAATAGAGCCATCGGGTAAAAATTCTCTATGTTTGAGTGAGAGTGTCACTTCGGTAAATTTGAGTGTCATTCCTAAAAAACCTGCGATAATCATCCAAAATGCCGCCCCTGGCCCTCCTACGGTGATGGCGATAGAAACCATAGCAATATTTCCTATACCTACAGTAGCAGAAAGTGCCGTGGCTAAGGATTGAAAAGGAGTGATTTGCCCTACATCGTCTTTGGTAGAGTATTTACCTTGGACTATCTTAAATGCATGTCCTAGCATTTTGAAATTGATAAAACCCATCTTAACGGTGAGATACACGCCTCCTACAATGAGCCATGCGACGATAAATGGCATCTTTGTACCCTCTATGGCTCCAAAAAAAATATCAAATAGTAAGATACTTTCAAAGAAGTGGTTTATTGCTATAAAAAAATCATTCATTTTTTCCCTTTTTTCTTTTAATTGTAGTTAAAAATCCTCTCTTTTATGCTTTTATGAGATTATTTTTAATCTTTTTTAAAAAAAACGCTACTTACTATTGACAAAGGGAACACTTTTGACTATAATTGCACTCCAATTTCAAAGAGTTTTATATTTTTGAAAGACGGAAAACGGAGTGTAGCGCAGTCTGGTAGCGCACCTGGTTTGGGACCAGGGGGTCGAAGGTTCGAGTCCTTTCACTCCGACCATTTAGATATTTAACATTGTAATAATAAGTAATTTTTTAACTATGGTAGGCGTAGTTCAGTTGGTAGAGCGCCAGTTTGTGGTACTGGTTGTCGCGGGTTCGAGTCCCGTCGCCTACCCCATAATTAATCATTAATCAGGGTAACCACCCAAAGAAGAAGCACCTGTGGCTCAATTGGATAGAGCATCAGACTTCGGATCTGAGGGTTAGAGGTTCGAGTCCTCTCAGGTGTACCATTTAATAGAAATTCATCTTATTTATTATTATATTTTTGTGCACCCATAGCTCAGCTGGATAGAGCATCGCCCTTCTAAGGCGAGGGTCTTAGGTTCGAATCCTAATGGGTGTACCACTACTTTTTATTGTTAGAAAACTATCACATGCGGATGTGGTGAAATTGGTATACACGCCAGACTTAGGATCTGGTGCTTTACGGCGTGGAGGTTCGAGTCCTCTCATCCGCACCATCTACAAAGCCCGTACACACGGCGTTTAATCAACTTTTTAAACACATGGGTTACACAACTTTTTTTAAATCTCTCTAATTTACTATTATTATTCTTTTTAGGTAAGGTTAAATTACTCTTCTATCCACAGACTCACCAAACTTTCAAAACACTCTTACATTTTTACCATTAACTTTTATAAATGAATTAAAGTATATTTTAATTAATCATTCTTCACTTTATATAAATGTTTCAAATATTTGATAGGGATTATTAGGGTTTGATTTTACTTACTATGTACGCTATACACAGCCTTTAAGTGTTTGTTTTTGTATGTAGGTTTTGGATAAGTTAACCATTGAGTATAAAGGCTTTAGTGAGGTTTTGGACTTTCATTTAGATGATAGTTTTTTTTCAGAAAAATCAATTTTTAACTTTACCCCTTGAAACTATTTATCTTTGGCTAATATTTCTTTAAGCTTTTGATAGATTTCTTCTTTACTTAATGCTTGTTTTAGCTGTCTCTTCATTTTGTTAATTTTCCTTTTTATGTTGCTGTGAAATACGCAACATATCTATTACCTCTTTAAATTCATACAATGGCAAAGCCAAAGCTTTAAAGTTTGGTATGTTTATCTTAGCTTCAATCCTCCAAAGTATGCCCTCTAAGCTATTTTTGAATGCTTTGTTATAAATTACAATCTTATCCATCATCAAAATATGAGGGGTATTGATATAATGCGTATCAGTAGCTACACCATGATGAATATAAGGAGTAAGCAGAAAGGAATGCCCCAACGCTTCAAGGTTTGGCTTATAGGGTAAGTCTATGCAAATATCAATATTTGATACATCTTTCATAATCTCCAGTGGTGTAGAGGTGATTTCTCTTGGTGGTGCTTCTTTGTGGTACTGCTTCAATCCAAAGATAACCGTGCTAATTATCTATAACTTCATCTTAACTTAAGAGTATTTTAGATAAAATAATTGACATTTTATCTAATTTATTGTAATGCTGTATATAACTTTTATTGAATAATTTTAGTGTAAAGATTGCTATTGTTTATTATCAAAAGTATTAATAACAATAACTTCATTAGAAAAAAAGGAATTACTATGTTAAAAAAATTTTTAAATCTATTCAAATCAGATATTACTGTTATTAAAAGTAATCAAGCTGATAGCAGTATAGTAAAAAATATAGTAAAGTTATTAAGTAAAGGTAATGTGAACTTGCAAAAAGGGAATTACATTACAAGTTCTAGTATCAAGAAAAAACAAAACGAAGTATTCTCATATAAATTCTCTTTATAAGCATAGTTTTTAATTACTCCTTTCTTTTCAATAAAATTAATTTTCAAAAAGGTTTTCAGTGTCTCTCGTAAATGATAAATATAAAAAAAGTATTGGAGAAGTATTTGAATGCTTTAAGGATACAGAACATAAAATTAAACAATTTGAAAAAGAACATGGCGAATTATCAATACCCTCAATTAACGAATTAAGATATGTTGGTTATCACTTTGCTGAAGCATCACTAGATACAAGTGATACTGCAATTCGGACTAATATACAAAAAGCATTAAATCATTGTAAAAGAGCAAAATTTGATACATATGAAGCATCTACAACTCTTATATTAGAAAGAATAAAAAAATTTCATGATACATATAGTCATATTAAAGAGACACAAGATGTTCTTAGTAATTATGTAGATAATTTAGCAAATGTACAGAGAATAGCAGATGAATTACAAGAGATAGTTTCTTGGAAATATGAGACTCGTGAAGAATATTATGAAGCCATTGGTATTAATCACGATGAATTAAAAGCACTTTCACAAAAGTTTGAATTAGCAAAACCACAAATAGAGGTTCTTGTTGAAGATAATAACACTAAAAAGAAAAGTGAAACAAGGCGTTTTATTACAACCCTTGTAGTATCAATACTTGGTATAACAGTTCTTCTTAGTGTAAGGTTAGGTGTCTTTGATTCTAAAGAAAAGACTATACACGAGAAAAAATCTAGTATTATCATTGAAAGTACAACAGAAAATAATAATCAATCAATAGAAATTACCCAATAGCATTTATCATACTACTTTTATAATGATTAATACTTAGATACTTGTTTATAGTGTTTGGGTCTTTATGCCCTAATATCCCACTTAGGGTAATGGCTTCAATCCCTTGTTCTGCTAAAGCAGATACCAAAATATTTCTCATGTAGTGCATAGAGAGGGTATCTATCTCTAAAAACTTTTTGAGCTGTCTCATTTGCCTATCTATGTTTGTTACCTTACCACCAGTAATAGGACTTTTAAATACTAAGCCTTTGTGATTGTCTTTGATTTGCTGTAATGGTTCTATGAGGTAGGGGGGTAATTGATACTTTTGTTGGTCATCGGTTTTGGTGTCTTCTATCCAATAGTAGTGATGTATAAAATCTATGTTTTCCCATTTGAGAGAAAGTATCTCACCTTTGCGTCGTCCAGTAAAGCCAAAGAGAAACAACGCCTTATAATAGGGGTTATCATGATAATAGGCATTTATTCCTGCATAGACCTTTTTAAATAGCTCTGTAGCGTTGGTAACTATCTTCTTTTGGCTTGGTACTTTGACCGTGATACCTATGGTAGGATTATCTCTTAGATACTTATTGATAGTAGCAAATCTAAAAAGAGGGTTTAGAACTTCCATAACGCTCTTACGCGTTCTAGGGCTTAATCCTCTTTTGTTCATGGCATTTAATATCTTTTGTATGTCCATCTCTCTTATCTTTTCTATCTTCTTTGAGCCTAAGCCTTTGTGAACATAGAGATTATAAATGTATTTCTTTTTATGCGTCCATTGCTTAGAAGTATCTAGGGTTTCAAAATAAAACTCAAAAAGTTTATCTAGGTTTATATCACTTGATGAGGTGTAACCTGCTTCTAAATCTTCTTTATAGGCTTCTAGTAGCTTACCTGCTTCTTTGGGGCTTATATGGCTTGTACCGTTCTTTTTAGAATAGCCTAATACTTTGGTATGTATTTTATCATCAAGCCTAAATCTAGCCAAATACTTACGCCCTTTGAGCTTATCTATCTTGATACTCTCATAAAGGCTAGGTACTTCTATCACCTTACCACCTGCTTTATAGGTAGATTTCTTAAACTCACTCAATTTAATAGCCATTTGATACCTCTTGATTTATTTGTATTCTTTTGTTATAATGATTGTAAGGGATAGCTTCCCACTATTAGCCGTAAGGCAGACCTATTCACACTAAAGCGACGGCTTGTGAGTAGGGTCAATTACTTGTTTTAATTTCTCCACAATCACATCAAATTCATCTTTACTTATTGTTCCCATTTTTGAGAGTAAACGCTTTTTACTAAATGTTTTCATCTGCAATAACATAGCTACACTATGCACCTCTTCTTTTTTCTTGTTGAGGTAGTTAATGTTATGAAAATAATCGTTATCTTGTTTTTTACTTGTAGTCGTAGGTACACCTACAAATAAATCACTTGTAAGCTGTCGTATCACGATAACTGGGCGTACAAACTCCTTACCCTTACCAAACTCTTCATGTCCGATATTTTGCCCTATTTTAAACCAAAAAACTTCTCTTGGTTTTATTTTATAGTGAAAGGTTACACTATCGGTACTTTTTTTAACTTCATTCCACTTATCAAATTGTTTCATATTGCCCTACACACCGTTAAAGTTGATTTAGAAATGGGTTACACAAAGGGTTACACAAGTCTATGGAATTATTATACATTAAAAGGAATTAAGAGAAACAGTAAACGCCGTATATAAGGGGGTTTGGTACTAAAAGAGGGCTATAAGAAAGGTAGCTTTTAAAGTTCGAGTCCTCTCATCCGCACCATCTTACATACTCATACAACGAGCTTTAAAGCATATCTATTATCTTATACAATCTAACGTAATATAACATACCGTGGTCTAGTAACAACTATAACTTAGATTTATTTGGGTTTGCTATAACTTCCTTGCGTCTAAAGCGACCCAATCCCCTATCTTTGATAACTGTATCATATCTTCCCATGCTTCCATTCATTGCAATGAAAATGCCTTTTTCTTCTATGGCTGAGAGGTAGCCATAGGCAGCACTTAGATTGGCTGTGGCTTCGGTGGGGTGGATGCTGTAGGGTGTCATTGCACCTGTGAGTACAATGGTTTTATCTAGGTTTTTCTTCGCTAGATAGTGGGCTGTGATGTCCATGGTGTCTGTACCATGGATGATGATGATATGTTGATAGTTTAGTGCTACGATATGCTCCAATAGTAACGTTCTATCGTCTTGGGTTATCTCTAAACTGTCTTTGCCTATGATAGTGGATATATCAAAGGTATAGAGCCACTCTTTGGCGATACTATACACGGCATGGGCATCTTTGTCTATTTGAAGTTCTCCATTTTGGGGATTATATACCTTGTTAAATGTACCACCGGTACTAATAATCATTATTTTTTTCATTATTACGCTTTCATTTTTGTATTGTAATGGTAAAATAGCATAATAATATATAGGAGAAGATGAATGATAATGCAAGGTAAAAAAGGTGTCATCTTAGGCATCGCAAATAAAAAATCTATTGCTTATGGTATAGCCAAAGCCTGTCAAGAACAGGGTGCTACGATGGCTATCACATTTCTCAATGAACGCTTTGAACAAAAGTTAACACCTATTGCCGAAGATTTAGAGTGTGGGGCTAGGCTTTATCCTTGTGATGTGAGCAAAGCAGAAGAGATAAAAGCACTCAAAGACTCACTCCAAAAAGATATGGGAGAGATAGACTTTATCGTACACTCTATCGCCTTTGCTCCTAAAGAAGGACTCTCTGGACGCTTTTATGACATCTCCAAAGAAGCCTTTGATGTGGCAATGGATATATCTGTCTATTCTCTCATAGAAATCGTGAGAGAATTGAAGCCTATTCTTTCTAAGCGTTCATCTGTATTGACACTCTCTTATTATGGTGGGGTAAAATATATCCCTAACTACAATCTCATGGGTGTGGCTAAAGCAGCACTAGAGATGACGACTAAGTATCTAGCAGAAGACCTCGGTAAAGATGGCATTAGAGTCAATGCAATCTCAGCAGGACCTATCAAGACCTTGGCAGCTGCAGGGATAGGCGACTTTTCATTTATGCTCAAATGGAACAAAGCACACGCACCACTGAAAGAAAATGTCACTATCTCTCAGGTAGGAAACTCTGGAATGTACCTACTTTCAGACCTTAGTTCTGGTGTGACAGGAGAGGTACATTATGTAGATGCTGGGTACAACATTATGGGTATGCCTGCTGTCAAATTTGATGATACAGGCAAACCTCATATCGCGTGGAATGGTGATAGTAAATAGAGGAAATCATGAAAAAAAACCTATTTGAAATGGGAGTGAATTTTGAGAGTCAAGTAAATAAGGGGTGGACATCGGACAATAAAATAAAGTCCCACCCTTCTTCTATAGAGATAAAATCCCCACAAAAGCATCAACTCCATTTTGCAAAAGAAAAACGTAGAGGTAAAGTAGTGAGTATCGTCAAACCTTTTTACCTAGATAAAAAAAGTCTACAATCACTCCTCAAAATACTTAAAAAAAGATTAGGTACAGGAGGCACTATCAAAGACAATACTTTAGAGTTTCAAGGAGAGTTATCTTCACCGTTACGTCAGCATTTAGAAGGCTTAGGGTATCGGTTTAAATAACATCTTGTTTTAGCTATTCTGTCATATCTTCTAAAAATCTCTTTTGGTCATACTCTAATCCTAAATGTTCTACGATAATATTCATATCTCGTTCAGCATTCCCTAGACAAGAGGTAGCCCCTGGGCTTGGGGTCATGTTAAATATCACGCCTATGCCTGAATTGATAGAAGCTTCTCCTAGCATGAGTTTTTCTTTTTCTTTGTCTAAGACTTGTGGACGTACACCTCCAAAACCTTTGGCATACGTAATGTCATCTACGCTCAATGAGGGGACAATCTTTCTAGCATCTTTCACGAAGAGAGGTTTGTTGATGATAGGTATCTCAAAAAGGAAGTTTCTAAAGATATAATTTCTTATATCTGAATCTTTGAGTAAATCCCAAAATATTTTGATGATATGTAAATCAAAATTAAGTGTCTTAAAAAAGTCCAAATATGTCCCTGGTTTAAAACGTTCAAGCTTAGGCATCATGAGGGCTGTAGGCCCAAAACGGGTTTTGCCATCGAGCAGGATATCGGGGTCACCATGGAGTGCTGCAAATGGGAGTTTATTGTTTTGTACCATATAGACTTTACCATTGAGGAAATGCTCACTTGTCATATAGAAACTTCCAGCCATAGGCAGGGTACTCATCTGCTTACCATAGCCCATCTTGTGTGCCAAAAAGAGTGAGTGAGCACCTGCATTGACTACCACAAAATCAGCCGTATAAAGCGTACCATCTACGGTACGGACTTCAAAGACTTTATCTTCTCTTTGGTTAATCTCATCTACTTGTGCATTGAAAAATACATCACTTACTATATCGCTAGAGGCTTTGGCTTCTTTGACCAATGCTTCTGACATTGCTCCATAGTCTACAGTGGTATATTGTGTTGATGTTCCCATCGCTACAATAGGTTCAGGGCGTACTTTGGTTTGGGCTTTGTCTGAGTAGACTACTTTGGGTTCAAGCTCTTTGAGCTTTTCTACATCCCATAGTTCAAGATATGGAAACACTTCTTTAAATTCATGGTATCTATTTTCTATAAAACGTACTTCTTTTTCTCCTACACCTAGTGCCATTTTTTGATGTGAAAACATAATTTTCTCTTCTAGGTGATATTTTAAACAAAACTTTTCTATCATTTTGGCTGTACGCTTGGTAATTTTGGCTTTTTCTAGGGTATAGTTGGTTTCTATATCGCCAATGTGAATCGTTTGTGAGTTACTAGATGCTTTACTATTGAGCGTAGAGAGTGCTTCGTATTTTTCTAGTAGGCAAAGAGACTTGACATTGGTATAGTGTGCCAATTCATAAAATAAAGCAGTCCCAGAGATACTACCTCCAACGATGAGTACTTCATAGTGCTTGTTTTTCATGAGAGTCCTTCTAATTGTGTTGCGATATGTTGAGCGAGTGTTTCATAGTTTTTGATGCTAAGTAATCGTGCTTGACCTACAGCCCCTACATGCATCACTTCTTCTTTACTTAGTGTCAATAGATAGGCTATCTTTTTGCTAATGTCTTCTGTGTTGAAGTCACAAAACCATGCATCGTGTCTGTTGGTAAAGAGGGTATTATTATGAAGTGAATGGGTCATAAGACAAGGCACAGCAGAAGCATAATAATCAAATACTTTAACAGGTGTAGAAGAGTTATAGATAGGTATATCAGGTAAAAGTGCCACTCCTATATCGGTGAGGGCTATGCGTTTGAGTAAATCTTCTTTTGTCTTGGCATGATGGACTTCTATTTGTGAGGATATTTGAGGATATTTTTCTATCATAGTATCGATATGATCACTATCTTGTGTAGAAATAAAGAGCTTCCATTTGCTACTTTTTACTTTTGAAAATGCATCCAAAACTGTCTCAAATTCTCTTGTCTTATCTAGTGTCCCTGCATAAAAAAATCGTTTTTCATCCTCTGTATGTTGTTTATTTTCATACAGCATTTGCGGATTAATAGCAGGAGGACAGAGAATAGTTTTAATATGCACATTGGGTCTAAATGCCTTTTGCATACTCTTAGATGTAGGTAAAAATGCGTCACATTGATTGATAATTTTGGTATCATTAATAATTTTAAAATGATGTGTCATGGGTGCAAAAAGGTTACTTTTATTGTCTACTTTATCACAATGAAGTTGCATACTCGCCTTAGGAGACGAAAATCTATACAACGCTTTATAGCCATACGTCTCTCTATGTTTTAAGATATATTTCATCATATTTATATCATTTCTTACCATAACAAAATCATAACTTTCTATGTGAATATCATTTCTTTTAAGTTCATCAATGAGTACATTTTTGTAGCGAGACGGTACTGTAAATCTATGGGTATCTTTACGTTCAAAATCAGATTTAAAATCTGTAAAATAAATAATATCAATATCCATATACGCTTTGAGATAAATTTCAAACAATGGGGCGATGAAACTATGGTCGATATATTCATCTTGGTCTGTAATATACAGTAACTTTTTCATAAACAATCCTTTTATATCTCTATTATAGCTAAAATATTTAACCTATAGATGCTATGGCTTTATCTATCCGTGCTATGGTTTCCTCTACACCCAAGATAAACATAATCTCATCTAGTCCTGAACCTGTCATACTTCCTAATAGGCTCACCCTTAGAGGCATACCTATCTTTCCAAAACCTATCTCTTTTTCGGCAACGATTTTTTCCATCACAGAATGATAGGCTTCTTTGCTTGTAGGACTTGCCAACATAAGCATATCAGCAAAGGTAGAAAGGATAGCTTTGGCTTCCCCTTTAAAAGCTTTTTTAGTAGATTTCTCATCATACGCTGTGGGAGCGATAGCAATAAGTTTAATCTGCGCTGATAATTCTACAAGGGTTTTGGCTCTTTCTTTTGTGGCATTAAGAAGGACGGATGCTTTAGGATTGGCTGTTAAATCAACACCAAAATCTTTGAGTAGAGAAATAAGTGCTTCATCGCTACTATTTTTAATATAGTATGCATTTAGCCATAAAAGCTTATCAAGATTATAATTAGAAGAAGACTTATTGATATTTTGTGGTTCAAAAAGGGCTATCATCTCGGCTAGAGAAAAAATCTCTTGATCCCCATGAGACCAACCCAAACGTACCAAAAAATTCAGAAGTGCTTCGGGTAAATACCCCATAGTCTTATAGTCCATCACATCGGTTGCCCCATCTCTTTTGGAGAGTTTTTTGCCTTGTTCATTGTTTATCATGGCGACATGATAAAAATCAGGTATATTGAGACCTAAGGCTTCATAGACTACAATTTGTTTGGGTGTATTGTAAAGATGGTCATCGCCACGTATCACTTGTGTGAGTCCCATAAGTGCATCATCAATAGCCACAACAAAATTATAAGTAGGGCTACCATCAGCACGGGCAATCACAAAATCATCTACTTCACTTGAAGCGATATTTATCTCCCCTTTGACACCATCCTTAAAAGAGATAGTGCCTTCTTGAGGGGCTTTGATACGAATCACTGGCTCTACCCCCTCTTGTGCTGTCCCCTCAAAGTCACGATAACGCCCATCATACCGTGTACGCTCTTTCTTTGCCATCTGCTCTTCTCGTAAGATACTTAGCTCTTCTTTAGACATATAGCATTTATATGCTTTACCCTCTGCTAAGAGTTGGTTGATGTATTTGGTATAAAGCGAAAAACGCTTTGACTGATAGACTACTTCTCCATCATGACTCATGCCTACCCATTCAAATGCTTTGAGGATAGCGTCTTTGGCTTCTTCTGAGTTACGAGCCATATCTGTGTCTTCGATACGGAGTAAAAATTCTCCCTTATCATGCTGTGCCGTAAGCCAAGAAAAAAGAGCTGTTCTTAGCCCACCAATGTGTAAATACCCTGTCGGAGAAGGTGCGAAACGTGTGACTGTCATACTGTTACCTTAGTAAATAATTTATAGGTAGGATTGTAGCGTAAATGTGGTTAAGGGAATTTGTAAGAAAGAGACAGTGAGGCACTGCTTCTCTTACTATTTTACTTCGTTTCTTTTTTTGTAGTCTTTTTTGTGCTTTATTTCACATCATCTTTGATATTTTGAGCCATTTTTTCTCCTACACCTTTTACGCGTTGTAAATCGTCAAAAGATTTGAACTCACCATTCTCACGCTCTTTGATAATGGCAGAGGCTTTCGTTTCACCAATCCCCTTGATTTCCATAAGCTCTGCTTTTGTTGCAGCGTTTACCTCACTTAAACTCATCCCAAATAGTGTAGTCGTAGCACAGATTAATACTGTGGCTATTATTTTTTTGAACATAATCCCTCTTTCTGTATATTAATATTTTATTATAGTTTAGTATAATTTTATTAGTATATCTAAGATTTGCTAGATAAATCTTTTTTTATGTTCGATGCCTATATAAATAAGTGTAAGTATACATAAGTTAACACCAAGAGTAATAGACCGATGTTCTTGTATCAACAATAGTATGAGAAAAAACATATTGAAAATAAGGGCATAAAGAGATACTTTACTATGAGACCATCCACTTTGGACGAGACGCTGATAGGCATGTTTGTTATGTCCTTGTGTAATCGCTTCACCATTACGCCATCTACGGATAAGTGTGACCGTTGTATCTACCCATAATAAAGAGAGTAAGATAAGCCAGATAAAGATATTACCATGACTTGTATCATAAAAGATAAATATAGCAAAGATAAAGCCTAGGGTTGCTGAACCGACATCGCCCATAAAGATAGAAGCCCTATTCCAATTGAAGACCAAAAACCCTAAAGATGAAGCCACGATGACCAATCCTAAAGGATTAGAAAAGAGAAGAAAGAGAGCAAGACCTATAATCAAAGCTTGTGATCCTGCGTAACCATCGATACCATCGATAAAATTATAGAGATTTGTTACCCACAAGATGGAGATAAATGCCAATATATTGACCCATGCCCCTTGAAAGACAAAAATACCAAAATCAATCTCATTGACCCCACCCAAAAAATAAAGAGCTAAAATAGCAGAGATACTTTGTACAAGAAGTCGTACCTTAGAGCTAAGCGTAAAGAAGTCATCTAATATACCGATAATAGCCACAGGAAGGGCAAATAAAAGAGCATAAAAGAGTCTAGGCTCTACAGAATCTCTAAGATAAAAAAGACCTATATAAAAAATGATAATAATTGCTAACCCTCCCCCTCTAGGGGTAGGTCTAGTATGGGCACTTCTATCATTGGGGATATCCATGATAGATTTTTGCTCTGCTATCACTTTGATAGTATATGTTAAACATATAGATAAGAGAAAGAGTATCAGATAAAACATTTAAATCTTCAATTTATAAATTTTACTATAGGGTGAGGAAACAACCAATTCAAAAAGATTCTTATCATATTTCCCAAGTATAAACATTTGTACATAAGTAGAGTGAAAAGTCTCTAAGTCCATAACCACAAAACGTCCATAACTTTTCATATACACTACGGCATAGTCTCCATCTATATGAAAGATTTTTGCGTCTAGGCTTATTTGACCTTTTACTGTATTTTGTGTAGAGATAAAATATTTTACCTTTGTTTTTTGCCTACCAATAGTGAGTTCACCTTTTTGTCCATCAAAGATAATACCATTGCTAAATTGAATAACCCCTTTGTTATTACTCGCCATACCTGTCGGGTAAAACACCATTTTACGTAACGCTAACCCTGTAGTCAAATCTAAGTTACCAAACTTAGCTACTGTAGGAAATATATTGAGCATTCTATACGGTAAGTAAAGATACACATCACGTGTTTTAGCAGGTAAGACATAGTGTGCATCGTCTAACTCTTCTAAAAATAGTGTAGGGTCAAGTTGATTTTCTTTTCCTTGTTGAAATAAAGTATTTGCTACAACTGAACAATTGTCATCTACGTATGTCTCTACTGCTAGACGACTTAAATTTGCAACTTGTTGAGCAGAAGTACTAAACATCATTTGAGAAATAATAAAATTATCATTTTGATGCTTTCCTCCATCTATCAGTGTTTGCGTCTCTGAGTAATAACGAATAGGATACCCATAATCCCACCATGACAAAGTGTAGTCCTTCGGTGAAGAGATGGCTTTGAGCTTATCCAGGTCTTGTACTTCTGTTTTATTGAGTACAGTAGGTACTTTATAGCCAATGATATGCATAATATTGGGATACAGTGCCAAAGATACTATCAAAATCGGCATGATTATTTGAGCTATTTGTAGCTTTTTCTTATCCAAAATAATAAGTTTGAGCTTTTCGCTAAGATACAGAGTTATGTATCCAAAACCCAAAGCATAGATAGGCACAGCATACACCGTAAATCTAAGTCCAGACTTGTATGCCATAAAGCCCATGGCAACCATAGGCAAAGATACAATAAGTATAGGATATCTAATTATAAGCATAATCACACCTATTGTAGAAAATAAAAAAGTAATGGTATGTCCACTAATACGATTGGCAAAAGTTTCAAAAGGAATAGCCCCTGCTTCTCTTACTGTACCAATGACATCAAAAAATTGTAATCCTGATACACCTTGAAGCACTTCTGTGGGAAAGAATCTATTAAAAACATAAAGGTTGAGTGAACTTACTATAGAATAAAATGCCCCACTATAGAGATAAAGTACAAACATTATACCTGCTATGGGATAGATATATTTATTGGTGAGTGTATCTTTATAATGAAAAAGTCCAAAGAGGATAAGTGCTAAAATAGCTTTAAGTGCAAGAGGAATAAATGCCAAGCCGATAAATGCAAAAGCGATAAGTTTTAGATTAAAGATATTATGTCTATCCTTTACCATCACATATATCACAGCCATAAATACCATGGCTGTATTTAAAGAAATATTTTTACTATACCAAAATTGAGAGGCAACCATCATCATAATCATCAAGATAAGATATCTATTCTTTTGTGTGGTCAATGCATGGATAATACTCCACAAGACAAAAGCAGGTGTCACAATATTGAGCATATCAGAATCATAATATCCTGTCATCGTACGGTTATAATAACTCCAGACAATAGAAGCAAACAACCCTGCAATAAATCCAAGATAAGGACGATTTAGACTATATCCTATGAGTACAATAGGCACCACGAGTAATGCACCTAAAAAAGCAGGCATATAGAGGATAATGGTCTCAAAGCTAAAAGGGAGAATCTTAGCAAAGAAAACGGTCATAATAGCCAATGCACCATTAGCATCAGGCTTATATACTGTTGTCCCATTAAGTATATCTCTAGCACTTTCAGCAAAATAATACCCATCATTAGTATTAATCATTAGCTGTCCATCCCAAATAAAGCTATCATTCCCAGCAAATTGATAGACCCATATCAATCTCACTGCTATACTTAAAGCATAGGCTATCGCTATCAAAATTATTATGTGTGTTGTACGATTTACTTGCATCTATTTCTCTCCATGTATCATTAATTTTATGCCCTCTTCTGCACTATAGGGTACAGAAAACTGTAGTGTTTTTTTACTTTTACTATTTTCAATCTCTAAACTTAAATACAAGCGTTTATAAAAAGAGGGCTTGAATTTTTGAAGTAAAAAGGCAAAAAAAGGCAAAGAAACTAAAAATATCTTTTTATCACTTGCCGAAGCAATATGTAAAATCAATTCTGTAGTAGAGAGAGTCTCTTCATCTTTACACAAGAATATTCCCGATTTTTCAGTATTTATAATCGCAGATATTATAGCACAAAGGTTACCTATATATACCATACTACGACTATTTTTAATCCCTCCCAAGGGTAAAATTGGTATTTTATCAATAAGTGTAATGAGATTATGCATATTTGCTTTCACACCATATCCATACACAATAGGGGTACGGATGATACTTACTTTAAAACTATCATCTTCTATATTTTGAAGTGCTTTCTCTGCTTTTAATTTACTTTTACCATAGGCATCAAGAGGGTAACAGGCTGTATCTTCATGATAGGCAGTATCACTCTCTTCACCATAGACTTTTACACTACTCATAAAGATGACATGACCTACTCCACTCTTTTTAGCTTTTTGGGCAAGTTGTAGTGTTTGGGTGACATTCACTCTTTCATACTCCGACTCATTCTCTACCCCATCCATCTGATGCACCAAAGCAGACAAATGTACCACTACCTCAATGCCATTTAAACACAAGGCTTCAAAATCATCGCTTAAAAAGCTAAAGGTTTTTATCTTGAATGCCTCGTTATAATGCTTTTTAAAATAGCTTCCTACAAATCCATTGGCTCCTGTGAGTAATAAATTTTTCATTTTTTTATCAATCCCCAAATCTTTTTTGGATACTTCGATAATACCATCAGCCAATTGGTATAAATCTCATTTTCTCTACATGCTCGTATAAGTTCTTTATTTAAAATATAGTTACTCTTTAGACCACTTGTACTTATACCACCAATTCGCATCTTGATAATCACTTCATTAAGATACATATAACTCACCTCATATTTTGCTAAAAATCGTACCAAAAGTTCATAATCAGCAGCTATTTTATAATCTACTTTAAAAACCCCATACTTTTGATACATCTCCCTCTTGACAAAAAACGTTGGATGAGCAGGCATCCATCCATAAGCAAATTTTGAAGGATGAAAATAACTACTATCATAATGCCTCACTACTTTATCAAGATTATCAGGATGAACATAGACTAAATCAGCAAAAACACTCTGTACATCTTGTGTGGAAAATATCTTCATAATCTTTTCTACCACAAAGGCATCACTATAAAAATCATCACTATTTAATATACCTACGACCTCTCCTGTAGCAAGTGCAATACCTTTATTCATCGCATCATATAGACCATTATCAGGTTCACTGATAAATGTAGTGATTTTATTGCCATAACTTTTGATGACCTCTATCGTACCATCAGTACTTGCCCCATCTACGATAATATATTCTATATCTTTATAGGTTTGACAGAGGATAGATTCTATGGCATCTCGTATGGTTAATTGGTTATTATAGACTACGGTGATGATGGATATTTTCATACTTTTTACTTCTTTCTAAAAAACTATTTTATGTAGCCTGTCTATATATGTATCTAAACTATATCTCTTTTGGGCTTCTTGCGTATTGTGTAATTGCATCTGAGTAAGAAGCTTCGTATCTTCTAATAATATCGTTATACTTCTCACTAAAGCACTCACTGATTTTATTTCCACTAAAAACCCATTTTGATTGTTTACAACTTGGGGGAGATATTTATAATCTGTAGTGACAATAGCATTCCCACATCTCATCGCTTCAATAATAGATATGGGAAATGCTTCAGATTTATAATAACTAGGGAGTAAAAATATATCAGATTTTTGAAGAAGTTTTACTTTTTCCTTCCCAAACACTTTACCTACATAGTTTATTTTATTATTATTATCTATTTTACTATAAAACGCTTGTTTTACTTCTTCTATAGACATATATTCATCTGCCATAAATCCACCTGCGATATGTAGTATTATAGTATCATATTTTTTACATAAGGCTTCAAAAGCATCTATAAGTTCAAATATACCTTTACTTTTTATTATATTTGATAGATAGAGTAAATTTTTTATTTTATCATCTTTTTTTGCATAGGTGTCATTTAATGCTTTATCATAAAAGTTTGCTACCACTTCTAACTTCATAGTGGGGAAATCCTCAAACTGAGCTTTCATAGAATCTAAAAGTACCACAGAAATATCTACTTTAGAATATGAAGAAAATAGCCTCTTTTGATACCATTTAGGACTACTGTGTAGAAATTCATAAAAATCAGAACCATGAAGATGATTTACAAGTTTAATCTTTTTTAACGTAGCTAAATGGATAAGCAATACATCTTTCAAAGAACCTAAAAAACTTCGAGAACAAGTAAAATAAATTACATCTATTTTATAAAAAATAATTTTATACAGCATCATGAAAAATATTTTGAAAGTACCAAGATATTTCATAAAAGTACTTTTATATTCCATATTGGTATCTATACATATCTTTTTATGAGAAGTAATACTTTCATAAAACCTTGTAAAAGCTAAAGATTGTCCATGAATAGGAGGTAAAAGAGGACCTACTAATAATATTTTCAAATGTTTTACTTTTTTTGAATTAACATAAAAATAGAACCAGGTGCAATTTTTTTAAATGTTGTATCTCTAAAATAGTGAATATTCCAACTAAATAATTTTGAAAATAAATAATCTGTATATATTACAAGATAAGAGTTTAGCCCTAATTTCACTTTATTAAAAATCTTTAATATTGGACTAAAAAAACAATAATGTTTAGATAGTATTTTATATTCTAATGTATCAAAAGTTTTCAAAAAGTACTCACTACTAATACCTCTTTCATTCATCGTTGTGCCTACTCTTTTTTGACTCCAATTACCCATAGAAGATATTGGTTCTCTTAAAAAAATAAAACCTTTTGGCTTAAGTACTCTTGTAAATTCAGATAAGATATAGCTAACATTTGGAATATGATGTAAAACACCAAATGAGGTAATTAAATCAAATGAATCCATATCTAATTGCATCGCTCCACTCATACTAGCTTTTACAATATTAACATCTAATTCTTCTTTTATACTTTGTAGCATGACATCTGAAGAATCAATCACGGTAATGTTATATACTATTGAAGTGTCTTTATCTAGTATATTTTTTATTGCTCTCACTTCACCACCATACGCAGCACCAAAACAAAGTATATTTAAACTTTTATTATTTTTTAATTTATGTAATATTTTTGGTAAGCCATAAAAGTTATTGATGTTTTCATATAAATATTTGTTAGTATTTTTATTACTTGTTAAGTTACAATACGCCTCTTCCTCTTCTTTGTACCATTGTCCAATTTCTTTTTCATTAAAATCATCTCCCACCAAACAATCACCATCTAAAAAATTATTATTAAAATATTTTTCTAACATTTACAGACTCCTTTGTTCCCTTTTTAATACACTCTTCACAAACCCATACCCACCATACTTTTTTAGAAAATACCCAATTTTTGTCTTAAAACTCAAATCATGAAACAGTTTAAAACATTTTATTATTTTTGGTTCGATAGAGAGTTTTTGGAACTTAACACTATGATGGTTTAGTGCTAAGGTTAACTTACTATTGTTCCCACTATTATGTGTGCCTTTATTGTCCCCAAATCCATCATTGATAATTTTGGATGCTTTTGGATAAACAGTATACCTATTATATCTAAATTGACTATAACACCATCTAATAGCCCAAGAGTCTATCTTGCCTAACATTTGTAATTCAAGCATTTTAAACATATCATTACCACCTAGATTAAACTTATATTTTAAGCTTTTATTTACTTTTAGAGTCAAAAAATCTTCAACTTCCCAGTCTATACATTCCCATCTATCCTGCCAAGTAGCCCACCCCCAAGAAGATGCCCTAGGGGATAAGTATACATCAGCGTTCAAAGTATCAAGACACTCTAGCTTTGGAGCATACGCAGATATAGACCATATATTGCTATCCTTCTCATAAAACTTCAAAGCATCATTCATATAGTCTAAAAAATCCTTAGAGACTATTAGGTCATCTTCTAACACAATCACGCTACCATAAGTATCAATAACCCGTGATACCCCACCAATAATAGAATTTGCTAAACCTTTATTTACAGAAGATTCAATAATAGTAATACCTTTAAAACCTTTTATTGTTTTTAAATATTTTCTAACTTCTTGTACCTCTTCAAAATCTTTTTCATTTTTGTTTCCATCAGAAAAGATATATAATTCACTCTTAATTGAAAGTTTATTTTTAGATAAACTTTCAATTAATTTATCTATTTTTCTTCTGTATGTGAAGATGATTATTGGGTCTAATTTTATTTCAATCAACTTTTGTCCTCTTGTTTTTATAGTAGTAGACTATTTAACCCCATTAATATAGCCATGCTTTTTTAATTTCAAATATCTCAAAATATGATAAATTAGTAAAATTTGAAGTTTGAAATTCAAATAAATTTTTATTTTTATTTTGAATGTCAAATACAAGTGTTTGAAAAGTTCTATCAATAGATTGTACTTGATTTTTATATACCAACTCTAGGTTATCCTCTAATGCCCTTATTTCAAGGGCTATATATTTTTCTTGTTCAAGTTTTAAACATACTGAAAATTTATTTAATGCTAATAGAATATCTGTACTATCTAAAAAAACCAATGGTTCTTTTTCAATATTAAATCCAGAATAAAAATAAGGATAATCCAAGTATGTAGATGCCAAAATAATTTTCTTTGGAGTAAAATCATATCTTTGTTTTATACATTTAGCTGGATTTCCTGCTACCACTGTATACGGTGCTATATCTTTGAGGACAACTGAATTTGAACCAATAATAGCACCTTTCCCAACTGTAACTCCTGGCATAATGACACAATTAACACCAATCCATACATCATCATGAATAGCAATATTTTCACAAAAAGCACCATGTCTTTGTTCATATATACTATCTTGCATTTTTATAGGCATAGATGGATGTATATCATAATGATGTTTACCTGATGATATAAAAACATTTTTTGCTATCATGACATAGTCTCCAATATAAACATTTCCAATAATAGTACCAGAATCATGTATCCCTGAGTATTTACCAACAATTATATTATTTACATTTATTGCTACATTATTTCCTATCCACGCACCTTTACGAAGAAATAAACATCCATTAGGCTCTATTTCGATATTTACATTATTATATATTTCATTAGAGTGTGTTAAAAAGACACTAGTACTATCTAGCTTTAAAATTAAAAACTTTCCTATTCTTAATTTTGGATTAGATAATTTTAATAGTAATCTATTTAAATGCCTTATTTTAAAATTATTAAATATCATATAACTGTAGATTTTGATATATCGTAATATCTTATTTATTAATATCATCTAAATCTATTTTTATATCACATCTCTTAATTGTACTTAATCGATGTGCGATAATTATCAATGTTTTATCTTCACTTATACTATAAATTTCATCCATAATAGCTGTTTCAGTTTCAGTATCAAGAGCAGATGTTGCTTCATCAAGTACCAAAATTTCAGGATTACCATACAATGCTCTAGCTATCCCTATCCGTTGTTTTTGACCACCACTAAGCTGAATACCTCCTTCTCCTACCATAGTATCTAAGCCATCTTTATTTAAAATTAGAGTATAAATATTAGCCTGTTTTAAAACTTTTATCAATTTTTCTTTATCATAGACTCTACCAAAAATAATATTCTCTGAAACAGTACCATCAAAAAGATATATTGATTGAGGGATATATCCAATTTTTTTTCTCCAAGATAATATATTTTGATTATTTAATTTCTTATTGTCAATAAAAACATCCCCTTTATCTGGGTAATAAAGTCCACAAATCAAATCAACTAATGTTGATTTTCCTCCACCACTCTTTCCAATAAATGCAATTTTTTTACCTTTTTGGATATGTATACTAATATTATTTAAAATAGTAGTATTCTCTTTATAGCTAAAATAAATATTTTTAAGAGTGATAGATTTATTAAAGTTTATGATTTTAGTGTTCTCTAATGTCCCTACTTCATGTACAGCATCATAAACAATATCTAATGATTTAGAATGAAAAATAATATTATTATAACTATTTATTATCTTTGTAATTGCTGGCAATGTACGATATAAGGCTAAGGCATAAATACTAATAGTACTAATTACTATAGATGTATTTGCATTTGTAACAATAAGATATATCATCGCTCCAATTAAAAGTGAAAAACCGAAGGATTCAAGTAAAATACGTGGTAATATTTGTATCGTATTATTATATATCTGTATATATGAAAATTGATTAGAGATAACTTTAAATTTTTCAATTAACTCTTTTTGTTCAGAAAGTAATTTAATAAATTTAAAATTGGATAAACTTTCACTTATGATTTTATAATAACTTTTTTCAACAATCACTCGTTCATTTCCCTTTATCTTAATCTTTTTTGAAATAGTTTTAGTTAATAATAAAACTTTTAACCCTAATATTAATGTCAGAACTAATGTCATTTCTAAGTTAACAAAAAGTAACATAATATAAATCATAAGTAATATGAAAAGTTCCATTATAAAATTTAAAATATTAGTAGTCAATGCAGATAACTGCCCTGCATCGGTAATAATTATCTTAAGCATTTCCGAACTATTTTTAGTAATAAAATTTTCATATTGTAGATTTAAATAGTTTTCAAAAATAATATCTACTAAACTTTTATATTTATATGAAGTAAATTTATTTAAAAAATACGTAAAAAAAACTGTATAAATTGCTCTAAAAACATAAAAGCAGATAAGTACTATACCAAAAGTAAGGATGAAATCTTTTTCATTTATAAATCCAAAAAAATGATAAGAACTATTAAAATATGTATTACTTATTATTATACTTGGATCAGTTACTATATTGATAAATGGCATAATAGCAGCAATACCAATTATTTCTATTAAAGAGAGTATTAATCCCATGCAAAGAAGAATAAATAAAATTTTTCTATCTTTTTTAGTAATTAAACTTTTTATTTTGTTTAACATATTGAGTATATATTCTTAATTATTTTTAAAGTAGTCATATATAATTTTATTTTCTTTTTCAAATAAATTTCTATCTCCAATAAGATTATCTGCTTCATAATCACCTTTAAATAAATAAGGTACAAAAGTCATGATTGTAACAAATCGTTCTTTTTCTGAAATACTTCCACAATGAAAGTTTTGACACGTATCTACTACTCCAAATTTTCCAGCATCTCCAACCATATAGACAATATCATTCATATTAAAACCATTAGCTACTGCTTCTTCATCACTAAAATAAGGATAAGTTTGATAAAAATCATCTTCATTATATGTATTTGGAAATCCTCTTGTCGCACCATTTTCTTTTTGTACACTAACGGGATTAATAAACATTCTAAATACACTATCATGATGTCTATCTAAATGCCATAGCATTGGACCACTTGGATTTAGTGTATTATTTGGTGTAAAAAGAAATTGAACCATCATAAGTTGAGGAATCTCACCAAGATATTTTGCTGCCATTGTAAAAATACTAGGATCTGTTAAAAAATCTTTAATGGGGTCATTAATATCTTTTTTAGGATGGTATAGATTAACAAAATTACCTCTACTATTCATATTATATTTTTCTTCATATTTAAGATTGAGAGATTCTGCTTCCTCTAGGGTCTTTCCTTTAACTGTATTTGATAGATTTTCTAAATACTGTAATAATTCTTCACTTCTTTGATAATAGTCTTTTAGCTCACCTAAAAATAAGCCTGTTTTAGAAAAATGATATAATAAATCTTTTTGTAGCTTAGTAAAGCTAATATCTGAACTATTATAAACGGCTTTACGCTCTTTTATTATATCAAAGTCTTTTTTGTATTGATACTTTAGATTAAAAACTTCTCTTGTATATGAGTTTGTTTTATTTCGTATCATTATTATTTTTCTTATTTTATCTTGCACAAAACGTGGAAGAATTTTTTTTGCAATATTCTTTATCATTTTATCTTCTCATTAGAAATAGTCCTTACAATTAAAAAAGCTTCTAATTGAGGTGTTGGAGTCGGTGCAGGGATAAGGTCAATTTGTGTAAATCCCAATGTGTTTAACCAGGTAATATATGGATGTGAAAAATAAACTGGTTCACTATTGAAGATGGTTTTACTACCATTTAGATTCGACATGGAATCAGCTATCACAATAATATTACACATTTTACTTATCTTTTTCAATACACTAAACACCCGATAGGATTTCATGGAATAAAATACAGAATTAATAAGACAGATATCAATTTTATGTTCTGAAAAATCCTCATTGATAAACTTTGAGTCATCTAACTGATACACATTAACAAGAGGTAGCTTTTGTACTAAAAAGTCACAAGCTTCAATATTTGGTTCAACAGCATACATCTTAATATTAGGCAGTTTTTTTGAAAGCAATTTAAATGTTGTTCCAACATGGCATCCAAAGTCCATAATACTTTCACATTGATTGTCTTTATCTGTTAAAATATTTGCTAGAATATCTACAATTTTTTGCCTATTTTCACCTTCATCATCCCAATAGAGCAGTAGATGATCATCATCTTTGGTACTTTTCCGAGTCATCCAAGCTTTTCTAATTTTATAGGATAGCCATATCTCACTCAACCAATCGCTTTTTTTTACTAATAATTTAATATTTTTGAAAACCATTGTAACCTCTTTTAATTCGTTATTTTAGCACACTTTGACTTATATATCTTAATATGATTGATGAGACCTTATTAATTTTATTAATAGTGATAGCATATTCATCGAAAATCTCATCAACTTCTATATCTTCTACTTTTGTATCTTTGTAGGTATCTATAACTTCTCTACATGTATCTACATTATTCACTACATTAACATTTTTAAGCATAGCATAAAATGAATTTTGAGAGAAAGTGATACAATGCTTTTTTAAATAAGTAGCTTCTCTAAACACTGTCCCCGTATTCGAAACTATAAATTTGGCATTTTGAATTAAACTTTGATGGTTATTGTCCAAACCAACTAAATCAACATTGCTTATACTATGCATATAATTATAAAAATTTTTACTTCGAAAATTATCTACTGAATGCAGTTGATTTAATAAATAGTCATAATAGATATTATAAGATAACTGATGTGGGTGTTCTTTGATATAAATTTTCCAACCTTTTGGTAATGAGGATGCTAAGATTCTCAAATTTAGGAGTTGATTTGCATGAGCATTGTCTTTTGGTAGTGTGGAGGCTTCTGGATCAAAGTGTAAACAATAATAAATATAATTTAAATTTAAATTTACTTTGTCAATTGCGAGTTTGTGATAATATTGATTAAGCTCTTTTATATAAAAATATTGTTTTCTAAGTTGTATACTTGTAATAATTTTATTTAGAAGAGCAGTGTAGAGTCTTTTAATTTTTACTTTTACTACGAGTTTATTATCAAATAGGGTACTATAAAATTTATTAAATATCAAAGATATTTTACTTGACAAGTTTTTTTTATAACTATTTGAGAATACTGTAAAGTTTGAGTTTTCATTAAGTTTAACACCGACATCGCTACTGGTCTTTATGATTTTCATGTATTCATTACTATTGTTATCATAGAGTGCATGGTATTCTTCTGTTCCCGAGGTAAAAGCACCAACTATTCTTGAGGTAATGATATTTTTTATTTTATACTCTTTTGCAACCCTTATAAGGATACTATCTAATGAAGAATGTTCTTCATTTAACTGTATGACAAAATGAATCATATTTTTTTTAAAAAATGTATTCCAATAGTTATATACATCATAATAAAATACCATAGAAAAAGATAAGAAATCATTATCCTTTCTTTTAGAAATCGGTAACCATCGATAGGATGAAAGGATATCTGTGTATAAGTATTTTTCTGTTTCTAGGTACTCTTTTGATAAATCAAAAATATTGTTATTCATGTTTGATAGTTCAAATAAATTATTTGTTTTTAGTATAGTTACTTTATTGATCGAAGTATACAAACAATATAATTCTTCATCCAGACTATGCATAAGAGATGAACTTAAAAAGATAAAATTTATTTTATTATTACAGGATAGTTTAATAATTTCTTCATAGACATCATTATCATCAAATGATTGTAAATTGATAAGAATATTCATCTATTTTCCTTCATTAATTTTTTAATTAAATTTTTAAATTCTTGATTACTCATTATTTCATCAGTTGTATCCATATATTTTATAAATGATTGTTCATTTAATTGTACACAGGCTCCTCTTAAATTTGACATATCATCTAATAACGCAATCATTTCTTTACTATGATTTAAATTATGCATATAGTAAAATGATTCTACTTGATATTTAGTATCTTGTGGCAGAGTTAAACTATTTATCCCTTGTAACATTATTTCATATTCTTGATTATTTTTTGCTTCAAAACAAAAAGAGTAACTACTATGAGGGTTATCTCCACATAACACAACTGGTATTCCAAGATAAGCAAGCTCATGTGCTACTGTGCCATATACACTTATACCAGCACATATTCCACTATCGACTAACTGTTTATTTGTTATCTTAGTCGATAAAAATTTTAAATTATGATATTTAATTTTTAACGTTTCTACTACTATTTTACTATCTTCCATCTGATTAGGATGTGGCTTAATCCAAAAATCAATTTTATTCTCTTTTAATATATCAATTGTTTTTTCAAACCATTCATAAAAATCACAAAACAACATTTTTTCATAGATATGTGGACTATCAAAAAAATCATGCAAAAAAATAACAACACTATTCTTCACTTCAGGAATATCTTCACTATGGTTTTTATACGCTGACTCCTTCATATAAGAAGTCGCCATATCTATTTTCCCATTCAACCTATTGGCTAATCCCTCAGTGGCTAAATGTAAATGTATGTTATGCTCATTTTTTTTATAGTTTTTAAAATAATTTCTACAATCTTTAGCATGGTAGCAATAATCACTTGTGAGTTTTTGATAAAATAAACCATAATCACCAAATGAATAAACATCTACACCATGATGTATAGCTACTCTGGCTGTTATTCCATGATGAATATAACTACTATAAGAGGTTAATACAAATTTAATATTATTTTTCACAAAATAATCTTGTGTCATTTTTATATTTCTTAAACTTTGCCATATTACAATGCATAAATAAAAATCATTAGTATCAACTGTTGCTGCTGGTTTATACCTTAAGTAGCTATCATATATTAAATCACCTACCAAAATATCATTAAATTTTAAATTTAAAACATCTTTCTTTGAGTGTAACTTGTTGTATATTTTAAATGCTTGTACAAATAATACAATATTCAATACGATACTTGTAGTCCCTTCATGTCTATAGGCTATTCCATTGGTATAGGCACGGTATAATTTTATCCATTTATTATCCCTAAATCTATTATGAAAGACTAGACTTTTAATGAAATTTAGTAAACTAGAAGATGCTCCTACCGATAAATTTCTAGCTACATATATTTCTGTATCTATTTTAGAATCTAAAGATTGAACTATCATTCCAAATAAACTATAATAATAATAATCCTCTACACATTCAACAAGAATTTTTTTATTCTTTTTTACTTTCTTTTTTATATCGAAATATATATATAGTTTTTTTTCTAATTTAGATAAAAAGAAAATATTTAATAATTTATTAAAAAAAATGTTGTTCAAACCTATCTCCAAACTCATAATTCTTAACAGCTACTTTACCCAAAACATCTTTCAAATACTTAGGATGCATCCCAAAAGAGGGTCTCACACTCCTAATATTATCTTTAGTAAACATTTCTCCTTCTTTAATATCCTTATCCACATAAAGACTTCGAGCAAACTGACGAGATTTTCTTTTCTTCTCACTCATACTATAATCAACTCTACCCAGAAGCTTCTCTGTATCTCTAATATCTTTTACCATTTGAGCAAACTCCTCTCTATCCATACTAAACTCAGCATCAGCTCCACCAATAGATTTATCTATTATAAAATGCTTCTCTATCACTTTAGCTCCCAGTGCAATAGCAGTTATTGGGGCAGTTGAACCTATGGTGTGGTCACTAACCCCACTGATTACTCCAAAAGTTTGGGCTAAATTTGGTATCATCTTTAGGTTAGCATCTTCAAGTGGTGCAGGATATGATGAGGTGCATTTTAGAAGTACTATATTATCATTTCCCTCACTCCTACAAATATCAACAGCATCTTGTATCTCATCTATAGTAGCGATTCCTGTTGAAATAATTATAGGTTTCCCTTTTGATGCTGTATATCTGATTAGTTCATAATCTGTTATCTCAAATGATGCTATCTTATAAGCAGATGGATTAAATTTCTCCAAGAAATCAACAGCACTCTTATCAAATGGAGAGGAGAATATATCTATATCTATCTCTCTAGCATATCTAAATAACTCCTTGTGCCACTCCCAAGGAAGATACGCCTCTTTGTATAAGTCATAAAGCTTTTTACCATCCCAAAGCGTTCCCCCTTTTATAATAAAATCCTCATTATCACTATCAAGAGTTAAAGTATCAGCAGTATAAGTTTGAAGCTTGATAGCGTTAGCACCGATCTCTTTGGCTACTTTTATACTCTCTTTTGCTATTTCTATTTTACCACCATGATTAGCTGATAACTCTGCTATAATAAAAGTTCCATCTTTCTCTAAATCAAAATTACCTATTTTCATTTTTTAGCTCCATTATACTCATATTATCTCTTCTATCTATCTCTTTAAATCCATATCTATTATATAATCTTATTGCCAAATCATTACTATTAAAAACTTCTGATATTAGACTCTCTAACTTTAATTTAACAAAGCCATAGTTAATAATCTCTTGCATCAATAGATTTCCAACCCCTCTTAATTTAGGTTTAGCATAGATACCAATAGAGGCTTTTGATTGAATCAAATCTATATCTGTAAAATCAATAATGCCAATTGGCTTATCTTGCTCTTTCACTAAAAAATAGACTCTATCACTTTTAGTTTTTAAAGAGTCTATATAAGATAGATGATTTTCTAAGGGTATCTTCTCTTTTGTTAACATCCATTTTCTAATAGTTGGATGGTTTCTCCACTCTAAAACCATCTTCTTATCCCCTAAAGACAAATCTATAAAGTTAATAAGTTCAGGTTTCAAAAGATTATATATACTCTCTGTTAACTCTTTATCATCAAAATTTTCCAAAACAGTATACTCATTTTCAATAAAATATTGAACCATATCCTCTTGATTATCAGCTGTCTTAATAGCAATAAAAGGAAGCTCCATAAAAAATACTTCATTCAAAGTAACACTAGGGGTAACTATAGCAAAATCACTAACTCTCATAAGCTTTGCTATCTTATTTGAATTGATATGTAACTCTATCCAATCTTTATCTTGAACATACTCTTTTAGTTGTTCTAAATTTTGATTGGCTGTAGTGGTTACAAGATTTACTTCGAGATACTCAAACTCTTTTAAAACCTCTAAAATATCTATATTTATGTTGCTATGGTCAGCTCCACCCATTGCAATAAATAGTGTTTTACTCTTTTTTCGTATAATAAACTCTTCTCGTAAAAGCGTATATTTAGCTCCACACCTAAGCTCACAATATTTGGGAACTAGCCCCTTATATCTTTTCTCATCAGCACTTATATTATGATTTAAAAGTATATTACAATGATGTCTCTCATAAGTATCATCAAAGGCTAAAAGTCTTAGATTTGGATAGCTCTCTTTTAGTGCTTTTTCATAGTTATAATCTATCTCATAATGGTCAATTACTATCAACTCAATATTATATTTTTGGATTAGAGAATCTACCTCTGTTATATCATTTGAGTTTAAAATCTCCAACTTATAACCAGCTTCTATAATCTTGTGATTAATACTTCCTGCTAACTCTTGGGTTGCAAATATAATATTGGCTTTTGGGTACTGCTTGGCTAAAACTAGGTCTCGCATAATGTGACCTGTTCCTATAGTTGAAGAGGAGTCTGCTCTTATTAAAATATTCATCAGTTATATTTCCTAAATACAGGCTTTATAGGCTCTCCTATCAATAATTCATGAACCTTCTTCGATTCAATAGCATAAGAGAGAACTTTTAATGATTTTTCAAAAGCCTCTATTGTTTGAGATATTTCACTATCTTTATGAGAAAATGATGGTACAATTCCTTGAATAAGTACACCATGTTTTATCATCTCTTGTGCAAAAAGTGTTCTTATGTAGTTATCTTTAAAAAAGAAATAAGGACGGCAATCTATACCCTCCATAGAGGTATATCCCACTAATCCCAAAGATCTTACTATTTCATTATAACTATCTTTTATCTTTTTTCCAATACTCCATACATACTTTGTTACTTCATAGTCATTATGATTTAAAATTTCAAGAGTTTTTTGTCCTGCTCTTAGGTGATGTGTTTCTCCACCATACGTAGTGGATAAAAGAAATACACGTTCTTTTTTATGTTCTAATCCACCTAGTTCCATAATCTCTCTTTTCCCAACTAAAGCAGATATAGAGTATCCATTTGCCATCGTTTTTCCAAAAGTAGATAAGTCTGGAGTTACCCCATATAAAAATTGAGCCCCTTTAGGATGAAATCTAAATCCACTAACAACTTCATCAAAAATTAAAATAATACTCTCTTTTGTACAAATATCTCTTACTATTTGAAGATAACCCTCTTTGGGTTCTTCTGTTGAAGCAGGTTCCATAATAATACAAGCAATACCATCCTCTTTATATTTTGCAATAGTCTCTTTTAAATTTTCTATATCATTATATTTAAAATGTTTGGTTTTAGATTTTGTATCTCTTGTGACACCTGAACTAATATCAGTATCTCCTATAAACCAATCATCAATACTAAAAAATGGCTGATCAAAACATCGTAAAATTATCTCTTTTCCTGTATATGCTCTAGCTAATTTAACTGCTGATGTAGTAGCATTTGAGCCATTTTTAGAGAATTTTACCATCTGTGCTGATGGAATTTGTTCTATAATTTGTTCAGCAAATTCAGCCTCTATAAAAGAGGGTCTTATAAAGTTTACTCCATTATCAAGTTCTTTTTTAATCACATTGGTAATTGGTTCATAAGCGTGTCCTAAAAGAACAGAGGTAAGTCCCATACCCCAATCAATAAATTCATTACCATCAACATCCCAAATTCTTGCACCTTTACCTCTAACAATAGAATGAGGAGAAAGTTGTGGAAATTGGTCATCTCCTTTACTATAAGTATGCGCTCCACCAGGTATTAATCTTGAAGCTTTTTTTCTTAGTTCATTGGATTTTGTAAAATTATTTATCATTGTCTTCCCTTAAAGATTTTAAATAGCCTTCATTTCTATTTGTTTTATTATTTAATTGTAATAACTCACCGTTTTGTTCTAAAAATTTTATGATTTCTTTAAATGAAAAATAGGTAGAATTAAAATGTTCATATATTTTTACAATAAGCTTCAAATCATTTTCTTCATCTACTGTTAATCGCCAGTTAATATGAATTGGTTCTCTGTTCAAATTCATAACTCTAAATAGACCACTATCTCGGATATAGGGTGTAACATGCTCTCTTTGAAAATTTAGTGTGGCACTATTATATGCCTCTTTTAAACTTTTAAAATTAAAAACTTCTACATCTAAGCCATCAGGATATATAGGCTCAATACAATTTGCTAAGTAGTCACAGTCTGATTTCATAAAAGCCTCTATTGATTCATCAATAACCATAGCATCATGTAGAGGGCAATCCCCTGTAAGCCTAACAATAATATCATCTTCTGATAATTTCAACTCTTCTGCAATACTATAAAAGCGTTTTAATACATTATCCTTATCACCTCTATAGATATTAAAATTATATTTTTTTACGATAGTTGCTAATTGGCTATCACTATCTTGATTACTAGTAACCAAAATTAATTTATCTATATATTTTGATTTCTGAGTCCTTTGTAGTTGATGAATAATCATTGGCTTATCTAAAATAATTTTAAGAACCTTTTTAGGTAACCTTGTAGAGTCTGTTCTAGCTTGTAAAAGGGCAATTATTTTTCTATTCATATCTACCACTTTGTAGGATTATAGATAGATTCGTCAACATCTTTAAAACTTTTAGTAATATCTGCAATACTCTGACCATCAAGTCTCTTTAATTGATTATAATTTAGTATATCCTCTTTTGCCTGTTCAATATTATCACAACCAAAAAGCAAAAGTGAATCTGTAGCCACAGAGTCTACAAAACTCAATGCAAGTTCGCCTATACTCATATCTAATTTTTTACTATATTTATCAAATAATTTTAATGGCTCTTTGGCTTGTTCTAAATTTTTAGGTAGATTATTTCTATCTATAAAAAAAAGCCCTTGAAGAAAGATACTCCGTATAAAAATCAATTTATTATGTTTTTTAGCTTTCTCTAGCCAACCTTGCGTAATGGCTCTTTGGTCAAATATATTAAATGGTATTTGAATAAACTCTATATATCTATTCTCCAAAGCCAACTCAAAATCTATGTCATTATAGATAGAAACACCAAAATATTTTATCCTTTGACTCTCTTTTAACTTGTTAATAATCACCGCATACTCATCTGACCAATTAAAGAGTAGCTCGCTATCATGTAGGAGTAGAGCATAGAGAGAGGAGATATTTAGATTTTTTAGAGATTGTTCAACATTTTTAATAGCATTTTTTTTAAAAATATCTGATTTGAGTTTTGAGATAATAAAGAGTTCAGCTTTATCTTTAATAGCTCTTCCTAATACTTCTTCTGAATTACCATAAGCTTGTGCCGTGTCAAAGCAGTTTATCTTATTTTTATAAAGATACTCAATTATTCTATTTACATCTTCTTGATTTGGTTGACCACTACTATTTGCAATACCATAATCCAATCCAAACTGTACCGTTCCCAAAGATAATTTTGAAATCTTATCTCCTCTATACTCTATAAATCTCATTTAAGTACCTCAAAGAGAGACTCAATAACATACTTCTGCTCATCATCACTCAATTTTGGAAATATAGGTAAAGAAAAACACTCTTCATAATATTTATCCATCATAGGAGTTCTTGCCTCTCCATAGCCTAAAGCTTTATAGTATGGTTGCTTATTGATAGGTATATAATGAAGCTGTAACCCTATACTTTTTTTTCTCATTTTAATAAATAGTTCTTCTTTAGAAATATTTAGTTTTCTAAAATCAACTTGAACTACATAGAGATGATAGGAAGATTTTTCATCAAAAAGATAGAGAGGTTTGATAAAAGTTTTTTCAAAAGCTGTATCATATCTTTGAGCAATTTTTATACGTCTTTCTATAAAACTATCTAATTTATTGAGTTGAGAAAGTCCCAAAGCACACTGAATATCAGTTATTCTATAATTAAATCCAAGCTCTCTCATCTCATACTCCCAAGGTTTCATATCAGGAGTTTTTACCATTCCATGACCTCTAAGAGTTAAAAGCTCCTCATAAATCGATTTAGAGTTCGTAGTAATCGCGCCACCCTCTCCTGTGGTTAAATGCTTCACGGGATGAAAAGAAAAGATAGAACAATCAGAATTAATACAACTTCCTGCTTTTATTCCATTATAAACTGCTCCAATAGCATGAGCATTATCCTCTAATATTTTTATATTATATTTTTCTCTTAAATAGGCTAATTTTTCTTGGTTTACCATATTACCACTAAAAGCCACAGCATAGATAGCCTTTATAGCACTGTCTTTTTTTAACTCCTCTTCACATAAATCCAGATCTATATTTCCATCATTTGTAATATCTACAAATATAGGCTCTGCCCCAACATAAAGGATAGAATTAGAAGTGGCTAAAAATGAGTTTGGAGTAGTAATCACTCTATCACCTCTTTTTAATAGAGCCAAAGAAGCAAGATGTAAAGCACCTGTGCCATTCGCTACAACTACACAATACTTTGCCACACAATAAGAAGCAATAGCCTCTTCAAACTCTTTTACTTTAGGTCCAGTTGTTAGAAAATCAGAGTTAAGAGTTTCAACAACACTCTCTATATCATCTTTATCAATACTTTGCTTACCATAGGGGATAAAGTTCATATTAAGAGTTCGCTAGTTTCTCTAAAAATAGCTTATTAGAGAGCCATTGTTTATTATTTAGAGAATTATATTCAAAACCTATACCTATATCTTTACCTTTTTGATTTAAGGCATTTATCTTATAATCAACAATATGTGAGAATTGAATGGTAGGGGTAATAACATAATAATCTTCAAACTCAACTACTCTATCATCTGCTGTTATCATCACCTCATGCATTTTTTCACCAGCTCTAATACCAATAATTTTATGCGATACATCAGGTGCTAAAGCTTTGGCTAATTCTGTTATTTTCATAGATGGAATTTTGGGAATAAATATCTCTCCTCCATGCATTCTTTTAAAGTTATCTAAAACAAAATTAACACCATCTTCTAATGTAATCAAAAATCTTGTCATCTTTTCATCGGTAATAGGTAACTCTGTTGTACCATTTTTTAGCAAATTTTGAAAAAATGGTACAACTGAACCCCGACTACCTATTACATTACCATAACGCACGACAGAAAACCTAGTTTTCCCACTCCCTACCATATTATTTCCTGCAACAAAAAGTTTATCTGAAGCCAATTTTGTTGCACCATATAGATTAATAGGACTAGAAGCTTTATCAGTAGAAAGTGCTATCACCTTTTCTACATTATTATAAATAGAGGCTCTAATTACATTTTCTGCACCATTAATATTCGTCTTGATACACTCCATGGGATTATACTCTGCGATGGGTACATGCTTTAGTGCCGCTGCATGGATTACAAAATGTACACCTCTCATAGCCTCTTTAAGTCTATTCTCATCTCTTACATCACCGATAAAATAACGCATACAATCATGATTAAACTCTTGTGCCATCTCATATTGTTTCAGTTCATCTCTACTAAAAATAATAATTTTATTGGGTCTATATTGAGATAAAATCATTTCTGTATATTTCTTACCAAAACTTCCAGTGCCACCTGTGATGAGTATATTCTTATTATTAAACATGTATCTCCTTCATTCTATTATTCACTTCACATTCTCCAAGTACCAGTGATACACACGTTCTACTCCTTCTTCTAAGCCTACCTTATGCTTCCACCCCAATGCGTGTAACTTAGAAGGGTTGGTAAGTTTGAGTAGTGTACCATCAGGTTTGCTTGTATCAAATTTCAATTCACCTTTAAAGCCTACTATCTTTTTGATGAGTAATGCCAATTCTTTGATAGATATATCAACACCTGTACCGATGTTAATATGGGTATTTTGTCTTTCTTTCTTCTCTAGTAAAAATACACAAGCATCTGCCATATCTTCATTATACATAAATTCTCGTCTAGGGCTACCACTTCCCCATATTTCTACATGAGGCTTATTTGCTACTTTTGCTTCGTGCATCTTACGAAGAAGTGCAGGAAGCACATGAGAAGTTTCTAAGTCAAAATTATCATTTTTACCATACAAATTAGTAGGCATAACAGAGATAAAATTTGTTCCATATTGAATATTATAACTCTCACACATCTTTATTCCTGCGATTTTGGCTATTGCATAGGGTTCATTGGTGTATTCAAGTTCAGAAGTAAGTAAACTCTCTTCACTCATCGGCTGAGGGCAATACTTAGGATAGATACAGGTACTTCCTAAAAAGAGTAATTTTTTGACATTATGCAGATAACTCTGATGGATAACATTGTTTTGAACTTGCAGATTTTCATAAATAAATTCAGCCCTATAGGTATTATTGGCAATAATACCCCCTACTTTAGCAGCAGCTAGTATCACATACTCTGGCTTTTCTTTTTCAAAAAAGTCTGCTACGTCTTGCTGTGTGATAAGGTCTAGTTCCTCATGTGTTCTATAGACTAAATTATGATAGCCTTTTGCTTTTAGATTTGCTACAATAGCCGAACCTACTAAACCTCGATGCCCTGCGATATATATTTTTGAATTTTTATCCATTATCTAAAATCACTTTTTATCATATTAGCTACCCTCTCACTTTTAAAAGTATGTATTCTAAAATCATAACCAAATTAAACATAATCATCACTTATTCTTAAAATTTAAACCCTTTTAAAAATCCACCCAAGGCTTTATCTACTTTATCTTGTATCTTTTCGCCTAGTGGACTTTGTAGGAGTGCTGTAGGGTCGATACTTAGTGTTGGATGGTCTATGCTTCCTTTGATTTCGCCTGTTATTTCATAGTCCTCGTAGGTGAATGTAATATATGCTCTATGTGTATTGGATTTTCTATCTATAAGTCCATTGATGATTTCTATCGTAGAGTGACTACCTTCTGCTAACAATGTATATTCTATAATGTTTTTTTCTATCTCTGCGTAAAGTGTGGTAGTGCGATAGATAATGCGTGAGGGGTCTTTGCCAATAATCGTTTTGAGCATCTTTGTACTACTGTTAGAGATAATTTGAAACTTAGAAATATTAAGATCAACTGTACCTATCTTCTCTTTGCTATTGTACTCTATATTTCCTCGTACATCTCCATTTACCCATCTATCATGCCCAAATAAAGCAATGATATTATCTAAAGAAACGGTGTTAATATCTGTAACGATGTCATGCTCTCTTTGTAAAAAGCTTATCTCTCCACCTAAAGAATGGGTATAGCCTATGATCTCAAGCTCCTTTTCTTTAGAGAGCGTACCTACAATTTTCATAGGGCCATATAGCTTTCTATTGGTTAAGGCATAGGCATTTTTCAATTCTAAAATATCTAAAAGATACTCACTCTTTACTGTTTTATTTTTTCTGTCAATACGCATATTATCTAAAGAAAATTTTGCCATATCATTATAAAACAATGCAGACAATCTTACTTTTTCTTTGGTTACATTTCCTTCAGCTCTCATCTGCATTTTAATCGCTATAGGTTTACCTATTATTTTTTCTATGATACGTGGTTGAGTCATAAGGTCATCACTACTGATAGAAAACTTCCCTTCTCTCTTTTTCATATCATGCATTGTTACTTTGGTCAATACTTTGCCCTTGACATAGCGTGGTAAATCAGACAAAGAAAGAATTTTTTCAATAAAGAGGTCAGGGGCTTCTACGTTGAGGTCTTTAGGCGTATATTCAAAATCTACGACTCCTCCTAAACCTTCTAATTTTCCTACAATACGAGACTCTTCTGATAAAGTAGCTTCTCCATTTGCACGAATATAGCCTCGTTTGACTGCCATATTGTCATGTATCAGTAGCCCTATATTGGGTAAAAAAAGTGCATAAGAGGTAGAAAATGATTTATCTTTTAATAGATATTTACCTTTGGCTAAATCTAAATCACCCAACGTTGAGTTGAGGATACTTTTCATCTCTACAAAGTCTTTGACAATGTATCCTTGTGAAGCTAAAGTAAAGTCATTCATACTCGGTATTTCATATCCCCATTGCTTTTTGAAGACATCTGCGATAAAAGTACCCTCTTTTATCTCTAATGTATATTGACCTTGTTTTAGGTCTTTAAAATTATTAATCCCTCCACTAAGTACGCCCTTAGCAAAAGAGGGCTGTTTAGTAGCATAAAGCACCTTTTCTAATGCTAAATTATCAAAGCGTAAAGTAAAGACATCTGTTTTATCAAAGACTAGTATACCTCCCCACGAATGACTAGCCCCCATTATATGAAACTTCTCTTTATCTGCTTCTATTTTACCTTCTAGCTTAAATGCACCTCTGAGCTTATTTTGGGTAAAAAGATTTAAATTATTCACATCCATTTTATACTGAGCTTCAAAGGTTCTATTGGATACATTAAAAGATGCATTATCACTACGTAAGCTAAAAAGATTACCTTCTAGTTGAGAGACACAGCTTAACTCTTTGCCTTCTAGCTTCATATCAATATCACCTATGACATAACTATCTTTGGGTAGGGATATGTCATATTTTTGGGCTATTTTTTCTCTATTAAAAAAAGATTTATGTAAAATAATTTTTCCATGCCCTTTGGCTGAAGATTCTCCAATATGTGGTAAGTATACATTCATATCTACCGTACCCTCAAGAAGAGAGTCCTCGCCTAGAAGTGCAAATACCTCAGAGATATTAAGTGCTTTCATCTGTACTTCTATATGTTGAAACGCACTCTCTTCCATGTGTAAACGATAGCTTAGATTTGCATCTAGTACCCTGCCTGTACCTGTGATTTGCATATCATCAGATGCCCCAGTAAAACGTCCACGTAAATCAGCATGGCGTAAAGCAAACCCCTTATAGTTAAATTTTTTACTGTAAATATGATAAATACCATCAAAAGATTGAGATAAAATATTGTATTGTGTAATGACATCTACGTCTATTTCTTTATTGATTTTAAGAGAAAACTTTATTTTATTTTCATCTAAACTAAAATCATATATATCTACAGGCAGTCCTGTCTTTTGTTCTAAAGAAGTTTGTATATAGCTCTTGATAGTATCATTGCCACTATCACTAAAGATAAAAAGTCGTATCGCAATAAGAACAGAAAGAACAATAACAATAAAAGAGAGAAAGGCAATAAATAATTTATTCATAGCATTCCTCTGTTACACAAACAATAAAAAGACAAAAACGATAAATAAAATAAAGTGTAAAAACCCTTCAAGAACATTGGTTTCACCATCGTTAAAATTCACGATACTGACTAAAAGGGTCAACCCTATCATTACACCTTGTAAAGGAGTCAAAGAAAGGTCTAGCTCCATACCATAGATTTTTGTAACGACTATCACAGCAGGGATAGTAAGCAACACCGTAGCTAAAGAAGCCCCTAGTGCAATATTAATGACTGTTTGCATACGATTATCTACAGCAGCACGTACAGCAGTGATAAGCTCTGGTGCAGCAGAAATCACAGCAACACCCACTGCCCCAATCGCTAAAGGTAATCCAAATGTGGCTAAAGTATTGCCCATAAAGATAGAGAGTACCTCTGCTAATGCACCTATGACTATGATGGATAGGACAAGGTTAATACTATGATACCTTGCATCTATCTCTTTATGTGTTGTACATGATTTCTCTTTTTTACAGGTTTCTTCTTTCATATCATGTTCAAAAAAGTACTTATGAGAAGTCAGTTGAATCCGTGTAAATACAATATAAAGTAAGGTAAAAGTAATCACATTAAAAAGCATAAACATATTGTGATGCTCCACATCTATAAAATGGGGCAAAACCATCGCTATACCAATAGCTACGAGTAACATAGAGAGATACGAATTAGAGGAATCTACATTATAAGGTTGCTCACCATACTTGATACCTCCAATAATCGCAGCAATACCTAGCAATCCATTGATATCGAGCATCAACGCAGCATAGATAGTGTCACGAGCTAAGACAGGGTTTTTGTCATGCATCATCATAATCACGATAATCACTATCTCTACAACGACAGCAGAGATAGTCAAAATAAGCGTACCATAAGGCTCACCAAACTTTTCTGCCAACATTTCGGCATGATGTGCTACGGACATGGCAGTATAAATAATCACAGCAAACAAAACACCAAAGCCTATTAAATTACCTACTGTACTCTGTATAAGCGTATGTTCAAAGTAACCAATGATAAAAAAAGTAAATATTGCTAAAAAGAGACTATACTCTTTTGAGAATTTTTTTAGTAGTTGCATAATTTTTCCTGTTTTTTATTTTTGTGTGCCATCTAAGATAGGGACAAAAAGGCATGGCTCTATCTCTGTACTACGGATACGTCCATTTTTTTTGTCATAGCGTGTCAAGATATGATTATTGGGAGACTTCTCAATAGGTGCAAGGAGGATACCTCCCTCTGAAAGTTGTTCAAAAAGTACCTTGGGTATCTCTTTTGCTGTAGCCGAAAATAAAATACGGTCATAAGGGGCATATTGTTTCCATCCACGTTGTCCATCATCAAAGTGTGTAAAGATATTATACATTTCGAGTTTGGAAAATGTATCTTTTGCCTCTTTTAGAAGTTCATCGATACGTTCTATCGTAAAGACACGACGGCATATCTGAGAAAGAATCGCTGCTTGATAGCCAGATCCACAGCCTAGTTCAAGTACAGAATCAATATTTTCAAGTTCCAGATATTGTGTCATCTTTGCTACAGTTAAAGGAGAAGAAATCCATTGCCTAGCCGATAAAGGAAGGGCATCAAGATTGTAAGAAAGATGCTTAAACTGTGCAGGAACAAACGTTTCTCTATCCACCGATAAAAATGCTTTTTTGACACAAGTGTCTAATGGAAAAAGTTTTTCTATCTCTATGACGAGATTCTCTCGTTGTCTTGCTTTAATCATATACTCATTATCCTATCCTCATGTTTTGAAACATAACCCCTTATTATAGAGTATTGAAATACTATCTAAAGTCTCGTTAAATACGCTTTTAATCTATCACTATATAGCGACGCATCTTTTTTATTTCTCGGAAATCAACGATACCCTCTATCGCTTCATGCCTATCATCCATTGATAGTATCCCACAAGGGCTAATGATAGCAGAAGAAGATGCCATATCACTATCAGAAGCATTGGATACCATAACATAGCACTGATTCATGATAGCCAAAGCAGAAGAAAGTACTTCTAAATGTTTTTTACGTAGCTTCCCCCAACGTGCAGGGACAAGCACCACATCTACACCCTCTATTTGAGACCATAACTCTTTAAACCGTAATTCAAAGCAAACCAGTATCGCATAGCTCACTCCATCTATCTCAAAAGGTTTAATCTTTTTTTTCTTTCCTTCTTTAAAATAAAGGTCTTCATCCCCTAGTTTAAAAAGCTTGACTTTATCTTGTCTATGGATAATTTTATGCTTATGGATAACCACAGCTTGATTGATAAACTCATCTCCATCTTCAAGCACTAAGGTCAAGACCACAATCTGCTCATCAATCTCTTTTTTGAGTATCTTCAGTGCTTTAGCAGAAAATTTTGCAGCAGTGGTCATGTGTGCATAGTCTAATCCCGTTAGGCATACTTCTGGGGCTAAAATAATTTGTTTTTCTTTGTACCTCTCTAGGTAAGATAACAACACATCCAAATTTTCTTGATACCGTGCTTGGACAGGGAGTTGCAGGGTCACAACTTCCAAAGTCTTAGGTTTAGGAATCATCTTAAAAATCATCCAAATTTAAACTACCCTTAGAGTAGTTAGTCACATTTCCCTCAAAAAAGTTTGTTTTTTGGTCGTTAAACTGTGAAAAGTTATCGACCCATTTGATAGGGTGTTCTACATGATAAAGCTTCTTCATGCCCACAGCATTGAGTCTCTTATCTGCTAAATATTGTATATACTGTTCTATGATATTGTCTGTGAGTCCGAGTATCTGTCCTTGTGTGATATACGCACCCCATTCAGACTCTAGTTTTACGGCATCTCTAAACATTTGATAGACCTCATCTTCTAGCTCTTTGGTAAAAAGTTCTGGTCTCTCTTTTTTGGTAGAGTTAATCATATTTTGAAAAAGCAAAAGGTGTGTCACCTCATCTCTTTGGATAAAGCGTATCATTTGAGCAGTCCCTAACATCTTATCTGAACGTGCTAAAGTATAGAGATACGCAAATCCACTATAAAAGTAAATCCCCTCTAATATTTGATTGGCAAACATCGCTTTGACGATATTTTTATCCGAAGGATTGTTAGAGAGGTTTTCATAGACCTTAGCGATGGCATCATTTTTGGTCTTAAGCTTCATATCTCTTCTCCAAAGGTCATAAATCTCTTTGGAGTTGGTAGAGATACTATCTACCATAACGGCATAGCTTTGAGAGTGTAACGCCTCTTCAAAGGCTTGTCTCACTAAAATAAGATTGACCTCAGGGGCTGTGATAAAAGGATTAAGATTATCAATAATATTATTGGTTTGTAATGAATCCATAAAGATAAGCTGTGCCAAGACTTTGTCATAGGCTGATTTTTCAGCATCGGTTAAATGCTTGTAGTCATTGACATCACGTGTCATATCTACCTCTTTTGGATACCATGAATTGTTGAGCATCATTTCCCAAAGGTTATATGCCCACTGGTACTTAATATCATTGAGTTCAAAGATACCTGTAGGATTCCCACCAAATATCTTGCGTTCGCTTGTTGTTTCTTGTGACTCGGGATTATATATCTTTTTGCGTTCCATTCAGTAACCTCTTCTTATTATTCTAAAAACATTATACACTTTTAGACTTTTAGTCTGTTTTTTCGCTACACTAAATGGATGAAACCTATAGAACCCCAGCAAATAGAACAACTCTTAGAGATACTACAAAAAAAACCAGCCCAACGCATTGTACACTTTGCAAATAAAGCACATCTCCTTACCCCTGAACTCCACAAGTTTTGTCTTGCACAAGAAAATGACTACTATTTATACTGTACCAACATGCTTTTTTATGAAGAGTCTCTTCATCCCCATCAAAACAAGCCCTACCTCCATGTCAAAAACTTCAATCTACGTCGCCCTCGTTATCTCATCCAAGCCATAGAATACGATTACCTTATCACAACATTAGACTTTGAAGAAGAAAATAAAGAAGAATTTTTAAAGAAATGTTACCCCATTATCAGAACAGGAGGAAACATCATCCTCATTATCCCTAGCACAGGCTACATACAATGGGATGAATGGAGAGATATTTTAGTAGAACAGTACTATGTCTCTATCAATATCATAGACAATATCTTCGACGATTATGACATAGTAGTTGCCAAACGAATGCATGGTTGGGGAAATTAAAAACTGATGTTACGATAATAAAAAATCAAAAAAATCAAAGACACTTCCTTTTTTAAAGTCCAAATAGACATCTAATCTTTTGGACTCTACATCAAACTTCAAGTCACTTACAAACCACGGTTCTGTTACATTTAATGCCATTTGGAATAATTCTTTTGTCATCTCTTCTCTTTTAGTGAATTTTATATTTTGATTATAGCTGATTTTGGATTACCCACAGTTTTTTAGAAGGAACCAGAAATTTGTATAGTTTTTTAAAGCCTTGATTAAAATTACTACCAATCAAAGAGAAGTTTCTGCTACGAATGTTTGGGTTACTTTGCCACCAAATCTATAGATGCCTTCTTCATAATTGACATAGAGTTCATCGCCACTTTTGGGGAATACTTTGATTTGGTCGGGTACTTTGCCTTCTTTGTGGTTGCGTATAAAACATGCGACTATGCCAGTACCACAGGCTAGGGTTTCATCTTCTACCCCTCGCTCGTAGGTTCGTACAGACATGGTGTCGCCGTCTACTTTACAGATATTGACATTACAGTTGTACTCATGGCGTAAGGCTCTAGCTTCTTCTATGTTGAAGTCTTCGATACAATCACGGATAGACAGTAGATGAGGCACTCCTGAGTCTATGAGCCACCATGTATGCCCATACGCTTCTATATCGGTGCGTAGTATCTTGGGTTCTACCATATCGCTGACTACATACAGACCATTAATCGTAGCACGTATCACCCCTGCTTCTGTGAGAAATTCTGTTTTACCTTCTCTGGCTATCCCTTTTTCGTGGGCGAAGTGTGCGACTGCCCTAGAGGCATTGCCACACATGGAGGCTGTACTCCCATCGGCATTATAAAATTCCCATTCAAAATCATACTTTTTATGTGGTAAAAGCACCACCAATCCATCTGCTCCTACACCATTTTGTCTATGGCATAGCTTTTTAGCCAATGCTGAACGGTCTTCTTTGTCTGCTGCGATACACATTACAAAATCATTACCATTTGCCGAATACTTTGTGACTGTCATTTTATTGTTCCTTTTTCTATAGCTTCTTTTACAGAGACACAGGCTTTTTCTAGTGCTTCTACGGTGCTACTGTTGTCTATGAGATAGGTGGCATAGGTGCGTTTCTCTTCTATAGAGATTTGTGTGTCTATACGTTTTTGGGCATCTATTTGGCTACTGTTGTCTCTTTGTATGAGTCTTTCTAGCTGTATGGCTTTGGGGGTATAGACAACGATAACCCTCTTTATAGGATACGATTTATTTTCAAAAAAAAGAGGTATATCTACAAGGTACGGCTCTTTCTTTTTGTCCAATTCTATCGCTAGATGTTCGATATGCTTGTAGATGAGAGGATGAAGCAAGGCTTCAAGTTGTTTACGTTTTTTAGTATCAGTAAAGACGATAGCACCTAAGGCTTTTCTGTCTATTTTGTCTTGTTGTACTAAATCTGCTCCGAACATCTTGGCAATAGTGTCACGCTGTGTATCTAGTATCGTATGAGCGATGCTATCGGCATCTATGATGTCAAAGCCCCATGCCTTAAAAATCATGGCTACCATACTCTTGCCTGTGGCGATACTCCCTGTTAGAGCGATGGCATAGCCAAAGGGTTTTACCATTTTCTATACGATTGTAATTGCATCTTATCATAGCCATAGATGTCATTTCTAAATTGTAAAATACCTGCATTATCAACATAGGCAGTCAAGTAAATCACATCTACAGGTACTTTGTTTGTGAGTCCAAAATACGCTTTTTTCTTCCCTTTAAGTATCTTTTGTGATTTTTTAAAGTTGATATTTGTATTGAAAGTAGAAAAAGTTTTGAGTAATTCTCTAGGCTTATGCAAACGAATACAGCCATGAGAAAAAGCCCTTACATTACGGTTAAAGAGTTTTTTGTTTGGTGTGTCATGCATATACACAGAAAATTCATTGGGGAAGAGAAATTTGACCTTACCTAAGGCATTTCTATACCCTGAGACTTGTGCAAAACGGTAGGGTACACTTTTACTATAACGATACTTTGCCCAATCTACTGACCTTCCAGAGATTTTTTTGGCATCTTTATCCCAGCCTGTAAATATCTCTATGCCTCGCTTTTTCATGGCATTTTTATTTTTGAGTAATGCAGGAATCATCTCTTTTTGGATAATACTCTTAGGCACATTCCATTGAGGATTCAGTACAATTGTTGTAACCATATTAGAAAATACAGGTGTAGGGTTTTTTCTTTTCCCTACGATAACTTTCATCTGTTGGCGAAGTTTTTTATCTTCTTCAAAAAAGAGTGTAAACGCAGGGATATTAATCACGATATGCCGTGCAGATTTACGAGGATAGAGCCATTTGATACGGTCAAGATTGAGACGCATTTGAGTGATACGTGTAGCAATAGGGACATTTAATGCCTTGACTGTCTTCTTGCCCATCACCCCTTTGGCTATTAATCCATGACGCTTTTGAAAGTGTATTACAGCTTTTTGAAGACATTTGTCATAGATTTTTGTTTCAGCTGTTTTACACCCTACATAATCACCACTACTGCGTAATCTCTCTCGAAGAGAAGGGACGGCTGTATATTTTTTGCCTAGTGCCAATGTACCCTTAAGAGAGACATGTTCCCATCCTCCCTTTTTTTCTATCTCCAAATACTTTAAAAGAGTGCTGTGAAGTGCTTGATAATGGTACTCTTTGGGTGTTGCTTTTTCAAACATCTTGGTAATACTGCTTCCCATGACCACATTTTCCATCAAAGAAATAGGGCTATATGGGGGCTTATAGGTAATCCACCCTGCTGTGATAGCTGTGGCACGAAGATTAAATAAACGTCCTTGAAAAGCACCCCAGTTGATACTCCCATAGAGTTTATAATCAGCATAGCCTTTATAGAGTTGTGCGATTTTAAATTCTAGTTTTACTTTATCTACTAACGTGTCATTTTGAGTATAGACATCTTTTATATCATATTCTAAGCGAAGGACATCTTGTTTAAGTTTTGAGTTTTGGGTAAGTGTTTTATCATTTTCGATATGGGCAAAAAGGTCTTTGGTATAGTCAGAGACATCCTCTTCTTTGACCCATACAGGCACAAAGAACAGTTGTCTATAAAAATTTTTTAAGAAATGTTTGGAGTCCAAAGGTGCTAAAGAATTCATCAGTACCGTAGAGGCGACATCATGAAATTTGATACTTTGAGCCAAGAGTCCTTGTGTCCCACCGACTACGAAGAATATCCCTATACTTATAATAATATATTTTATCTTTTGAACTATGCCTATCATGTATTCCCTTATTTTCAATTAATTAGAAGAAAGTATATCTAAAAAACCATGACAAAAGTATCATTTTTATAATAAGTTGAATTAAAAACTAGTATTTACAAATATTTTTAGTTTTGACCTCTTTTCTCTAGGTGATTTTAATCTCTATCTTACGGGCTTCTTCTGCACGAAGGGCGATAAGGGTTGAGCCTACTTCTATCTCCATAGTCTGCTTGGCTAAAGAGCAACCTTTGACCAAAAGTATCTCTCCACGCATCACCCCAAAAGAAGTGAGCCTATCTTTGAGCATCTTATCTGCATGTATTTTGACAATCTCTGCACTGTTTCCTTTTCTTAAATCACTCAATACCATCTTAACCTCCTGTAATTAATAGTGTCACATTGTAAGCCACAAAGCTCAATATCCATGCTGTCAGTGTCGTAGAGATAAAGAGATACCCCAAATACTTCCACCCTCCTGCTTCTTTGGCAAAGACCATAGATGCTGCCAAACAAGGCAAATAAATCATCACAAAGACGATAAATGCAATCGCCGAAGCAAAAGGAATATTGGCTTGTATCTGTGCAATAAGTCCTGCATTTCCCTCATCGACCTCATCCCCTAAAGCATACAAAACACCAAGCGTAGAAACCACGATTTCTTTGGCTGCTAGTCCTGTCTCTAGGGCTACAGCCATACGCCAATCAAAGCCCAATGGAGCAAAAAATGGCTCAGATGCATGTCCTATCTGTCCTAAATAACTCTCTTCAAGTAAGCGTAAAGAGAGGGCATTACTTAGTGTAGATTTCTCTTCTTTACTCAATGCCTGTTCTATCTTTGTTTGGTATGCCAATTCGAGTTCTGTATTTTTAGGATAATTACTTGCAAACCAAATTAATATAGACGCACCCAAAATAAATGTTCCTGCTTTTTTGAGATAAGACTTCGCTTGTCCATATACTGTGTGCCAAATGAGTTTCAAAGAAGGCATACGATACTTTGGCATCTCCATCACAAAAGGTTCATCTTCGCCTTTGAAGACAAATACTTTGAGAACTTTTGCCATGAGTAAGCCTAACATCGCTCCTGATATGTAGATAATAAACAAGATATTCCCTGCTTGTTCTTCTGCAAAGAATGCGCCTGCAAAGAGTACATAGATAGGCAATCTAGCCCCACAAGACATAAAGCCTATGATAAACAGTGTGATAAGTCGGTCTTTTTCGTTTTTGAGTGTACGTGCTGCCATATACGCAGGGACAGAACAACCAAAACCAGTCACCAAAGGGATAAAACTTTTGCCATGAAGTCCAAATTTATGAAAAAACCCATCAAGCAAAAAAGCCACACGGCTCATATAGCCCGTAGTCTCTAGCAAAGCAATCCCCATAAACAAAATCAAGATATTGGGTAAGAACATGATCACCGACCCAACCCCTGAAATCATCCCATCTGCGACCAATGAACCTAGTTCACCCTCTCCCAATGCCCCTTTGGCACGTTCCCCTAACCAAGAGAAAAAAGAGTCAATCGTTTCCATAGGCAAAGAACCCAGCTCAAAAGTCAGCTGAAACAATCCCCACATAAAGAAAAGAAAAAGAGGAATACCTAAGATATTGTTAATCAATAAATTGTCTATCTTTTGTGTAAGGTTTCGAGCTTTCATGTTACTTACTTCCATCACTTCCATCTTTGCACCTTTTGCAAAAGCAAAATGTTCATCAGCAAAAATCTCATCTAAATCTTTGGTATTGTTGTGCAAATAGAGGTGATTGAGTCCATCTCTAATGATAGGAAGCATCTCTATCCAAATCGGTTCATCATGCATTTTTCTATAGACATCTACATCTTCTTGCAAAAGACGCACGGCTAATTGTCGGTAAGGCATTTTGCATTTATAGTGCTTTTCTTTTAAAAATGCCATGATAAGATTTATCTCTTCTTCTATAGGGTCAGAGTAGATGACCTTTGCCGTAGTTTCTGGCTTTTCATACACTTCTATAATCGCTTTTTTGAGTGCGTCTATCCCTGTTTTGGCAGAAGCAGATGTTTTGATACACGGCACACCCAAGATAGCAGAGAGTTGTTTTTCATCTATTTTTATCCCTTCTTTTTTGGCTTCATCATCCATATTTAGAGCCACAACTACCTTTTTGCCTGTCTCTAGTAGCTGTGTAGTAAAGAGTAGATTTCTTTGTAAATTAGTAGAATCGAGTACATTGACGATAATATCATACTCATCACTTTGTAAAAAGCTTTTGGTTACTTTCTCTTCTATCGTATATTCAGTGAGCGAATATGCCCCAGGTAAATCTATGATATGAACCTCATAGTCCTCACAAGAAACTTCATCACAAAGAGTAAACTGCACCTCTGTCTTTTCTACGGTCACACCTGAAAAATTACCCACCTTAAGCGAAGCATTAGAGAGTGCATTAATCAATGAGGATTTTCCCACATTAGGTTGTCCTGCTAGGGCAATCGTGATTGTTTTCAAAGTTTATCCTTATCTTTATCTATAAAATCAATGATGATAATTATTATCATTTTTATAAGTGATAGTATAGTCATTTTAGCTTAAAAGTAAATTAGTTTGAGAGTTGTTATCATTTAGGTCTTATTCATACTTTGAAATGGATGCTTCAAAAAGAGGCAAATATCTATAGATTTAAATCAATCCCTCTTTTTGTTTGCGTTTCCATTCTTTTTCAAATTTTTTGCGTTTGATATAGGATAATTTTTCTATGAAGACTTTACCGTCTAGGTGGTCTATTTCGTGTTGGATAGCTATGGCTAAAAAACTGCTATTTTCTAAGGTTTGTTTGTTCCCTTTTCTATCGTAGTAGTCTACCTTTACATATTTGGCACGTTCTATATCTTCGTAGACACCAGGGATAGACAGACAGCCCTCTTGGAACTTTTCATGTCCCTCTTTATGGGTGACAATAGGGTTTATCATCTCTAAGGTATTGTCTTTGGGTTGGTCATTGGGGTTACGCTCTTCTCCGTAGTTCTCACCATCTTCATCTTCTAATGGGATATTAATAATCAATACCCTCAAATCAACACCGACTTGAATGGCCGCTAGTCCTACCCCATTACGGGCTATCATCGTATCGTACATATCATCTAGTAAGTCACATAGTCCCCCATCAAAATCTTTGACTTCTTGGGAGATAAGTTTGAGTCTTTTGTCTGGGTAGACTACTATTTCTCTAATCATCAAAATACGCTACACAAAACTTTTGGTAAGTACTTTATCAATTAATCCATACTCAACAGCTTCAGCAGAAGACATAAAGTTGTCACGTTCTGTGTCTTTTTCTAGCTGCTTTGGTTTTTTGCCTGTTTTTTCTGCCAATATTTCATTGAGTGTATCTTTGAGACGTTGAATCTCTTTTGCTTGTATCTGAATATCTGTAGACTGCCCTTGCGCACCACCTGAAGGCTGATGAATCATGATACGTGCATTGGGTAAGGCATAACGCTTACCAGGTGTACCACAAGCCAATAAAAATGCACCCATAGAAGCTGCTTGTCCCATACAGATAGTAACGATGTCTGGTTTGATATAGTTCATAGTATCAAACATAGACAATCCAGAAGTAATCACTCCTCCTGGAGAATTGATATAAAAATAAATATCTTTATCTGGGTCTTGTGCTTCTAAAAAAAGCATTTGTGCTACGATTGTTGAGGCTACTTGGTCATTGACCTCCCCACTTAGCATGATAATACGGTCTTTTAATAGTCGTGAATAGATGTCATAAGATCTTTCGCCTCTGCCTGTTTGTTCTACTACGTATGGAATATAACTCATTAATTGCCCTTTGTTAATATATATGTGAATAGATTACAATCAATTCAAATATACATTAAAATAGTTAATAACTAAAGGTGCGTCATACACGCACCTTAGATGATTAGGCTTCAAGTCCTAACATTTTACCGAAAAGTTTATCTTCAATCATACCCATTTTCACAGCTGAAAGTAGATTATTTTCTTGATAATATTTCATTACTTGTTGTGCATCTTGACCTGACATCATTGCTTCATAGTAAATCGCTTGAGATACTTCTTGGTCATTGACCGTGATGTCCTCTTTTTTGGCTAAAGCATCTACGATAAATGTAGCTTTTACAGAATCACTGGCTTCTTCTCTTACCGAGTCACGAAGTGTATTGATTTTTTCATCATTGTCTTTGTATGTTGCTAGTTCTTCTTCACTCATTTCTTGTGCTTTGGCATTGATTTTAGCATCAATCTCTTGGTCAACAATATTATTTGGAAGTGCAATATCAAATTTTTCTACCAATGCTTCGACAATTTTAGGCTTCAAATCTTCATTATATACTTTAGAAAGTGCTTCTGCTTCTACTTGTGCACCTACTTTTTCTCTAAGCTCTGTGAGCGTTGCTTCTTCATTTTTAAGTAGTTTTTTAGCCAAGGCATCATCAATAGTCGCTTCGCCTTGTTCTTGAATTTCAGTCAGTGTTACTTTAAATGTAGCTTCTTTTCCTGCAAGGTCTTCTGATTGGTATTCAGCAGGGAATGTAACCTCTACATCTTTGGAATCTCCAACGTTCATACCTACGATTTGGTCTTCAAATCCAGGGATAAATTGACCTGAACCAATTTTAAGAGAGAATTTCTCAGCTTTCCCACCATCAAAAGCTACATCATCCACAAAACCTTCAAAGTCAATGATAACCGTATCATCATTGGCAACAGGACGTGCTTCTGATATTGCTACATACGATGCTTGTTCTTTTGCCATTTCTGCAAGTTTTGTATCTACTTCTGCTTCTGTAGCAGTTGGTTTTTCAAATGCTGGTACTACATCCATGTATCCCTCTAGCTCAAGAGTAGGTTTACTAGAAATTTCTACTTCTACTTCGATACCTGCATCTACTTTATCATATTTTTTAAAGGTAGGCTGTCCCAAAATATCACTAGCATTGATACCAGATTCTGCGATACCTGTATCGATAAGGTCTTTGAGGGCTTCGCTCTCTGCATCTTGTGCTAGTTTCTCACCATGCATTTGTTTGACAACGGCTACAGGTACTTTTCCTGCTCTAAATCCATCTACTTTAATCTCTTTAGATGCTTGTTTTGCCAATTTTTCGATATTAGCGTCTATTGTTGCTGTTTCAATTGTACCACTTACGATGATATTTGCATCGTCTATTTTATTTACTGTAACTTTCACTACAATCCTTTATTATATATAATTGCATGATTTTATCTAAATAATGTTGAAGTATTAGTGAGTAAGGAGAAAAGAGAAGAGGTTTAATAGAAAATCACCTATAAAAAAGGTGATTTTCAAGAGGTATTTCTGTATTACTTAACGGATGTAAAACCCATTGCTGTAAATACTTCGCCTACTTCTGCATCAATGGCTTTCATGTGTTCAATACGTTTTGCATCCGTAAAGTTCAAGGCATTAATCCAATTGTCAACACTTGCATATCCTACGTGAAGCTCATTGCTTCCTTTTGGAATATAAAAGTATACAGAACAAGGTGCAAACATACCAGCTTCTGGTTTACCTCTGTTAAAGATAGAGTTAGAAAACTCAAAGTGACATAATGAAGAAACCCAATACGCATCATATTTATCAAAATCTAATTCCATATCATCAAATTCAAATTTAAAATCCATAAATCCAGCAATGATAAAGTTACGTTTAGCAAAACGTCCATCATGGTCGCCTACAAATTCTTCTATCCACTCTTCTAAATCATCTGGTTTATCAAACTTTTTTACAAATTTAGTAAGTCCATTGCTAGGAAGTGCTTTGCTATGTTCAAACTTTTTGCTTTGTGTTGGTTTTAATTCAGTCGTTACAAGTGCGTCATACGATGCAATCATACTTGTAAAATCTTTACGTGTATCTGCATTTTTTTCACCGATAATATCGAGCATAGTATCTGCTGATAAGTGACCAAACCAAGTATTGTCATCTGTTTTTTTATCTAATGTTTTGTAGACCAAAAAGTTAAATGGTGCATACGCTCCAAAATCAGGGTTTGCTAAAAGAAGAGGTCTTAATTTTTCTTTGTTGACCAAAGGGAAGAAAGAAATCATCTCTACACCTTTTTCTTTGTACTTACTAAAGTAAAAAGTTTCAATGTGTTTATTGACACTACCTGTTTCATATCCAATGCTTCCTATCTTTGCGATAAGTCCATCTATTTGTTTCTCTTGGTTACCTGCGGCACCTTGAAGTTCTGCTGTTAGTTGACCCTCTGCATAAGCAAAGCCCATTGTCAAAAGACAAGCCAAAGCGATATTTTTTATTCTCATATATAATTCCTTTTATTAAATTAATAAAAATATGATAATAAAAATTACATTAATTAATGTTTAATTTCTATCCATAGAGTCAAAAGCTTATGTGATAATTGGCTATAATACACAATTAATTAAAAGATTAGGAATTTTTTTGCGTATTTTATCACTTATTTTTTGTATGGTTTTTTGTCAAATAAACCTCCCTGCCCAAACCCTCTCTATGGAAAATATCTCTGCTAATATTGTGAGAGGATTACAAACACGAATCAAAGGTAAAAATAAGCATACTATCCAAGACATTTATGCAAGAGCAGGAAATCAAGCCTTATGGTCAGGAGAGAACCAAACACAAAAGGCCAGTGCCTTAATACAAGCTCTCAATAATCCTCTTTTTAACTATAAAAATAAATCATTTGATCAGGCTTCTATTACCAAGCTCTATTATCTACTAGACAATAACAATGTATCCCAATCGAAAAAAGCAGCTATCTATGCTAGATTAGATTTGATTCTTACGAGTTCTATGGTACGTTTGGTGCGTTTTATCGTCCAAGGTGATGTAGATTGGAATCTTGTACAAAAAAAGATGGATGCTTTAGCCAAAAGTGATGATATTCATTCCACATGGGAGATGACACCCAAAACATTCCCCTCGGTAGAAGCCCTTAGTACTGCGATTCTTCGAGGAGAAATTTATAACTATCTTTATGCACTCATCCCGATGAAAGACCGTTATGAAAAGCTTATTAGCCTACTCAAAGACTACCGTATGATGAATAAATTCCCTCAAATTCCTTATAGTAAAAAAGTATTCAAATTAGGAGACAGCTCTAAACGTATCATCGAAATCAAAAAGCGTTTACAAATCTCTGGAGATTACCCCAAGACTAGCTCTCTTAACAAAACATTCAACCAAGCCCTAAAACAAGCTGTGCTAACCTACCAAAAACGCTATCTACTCAAAATTACAGGTACGATAGATAAAACAATGACCTATTATCTCAATCAACCAGCTACTAAAAACATACAAGCTATTCTTATCAACTTAGACAAAACCAAGCTCTACCCTAGTCAGTTTGAAAATGAATATGTAGAAGTGAATGTGCCTGATTTTAATCTTCGCTACTATACCAATCAGACAATGGTTCAAAAACTAGGTGTTGTAGTCGGTAGGATAGACAGACCTACACCTATTTTTTCTGATAAGATAGAATATCTAGTACTCAATCCTACATGGACGATACCCCAAAACCTTATCAAAAGAGACCTCATTCATGTATTACGTGAAAACCCAAACTATTTAAAAGAAAATAACATTCACGCATTTTCTAGGGGAAAAGAGGTTCAAGTGACCCCTGCCATGCTCAATCCTTATGAAAAAAGTAAAAAAAATGTACCCTATCGTTTTGTACAATTCTCAGGAGACACCAATGCCTTAGGACGTGTAAAGTTTATGTTTCCTAACAAATATTCTGTCTATCTACATGATACAGATAACAAATCTTTACATGAGCGACGCTACAAAATCTATAGCTCAGGCTGTGTACGTGTAGAATATCCTTTTACCTTAGCCACACTGTTACTAAAATATGCCAAAGGCTCATACCCTCAAGAAAGAATCAATAAAATCCTAGCTACCAATAAACCATCTACCATCAGGCTCACACAGTCTATCCCTGTCCATATCGTCTATTTTACAGTATACAAAGAAGGAGGCTTAGCCTACTTCAAAAACGATATTTATCTCTATGATAAAATCATCGAAGAGTCCACACAAGGCAACAAAAAACCTACGTTTAAAATACCAGAAAAGCGTATGATTACCATCAAGAAAAAAAGTCCAAAACCTTTGAGTAATTAGTGTGGAAAAAAAGTAATGGATAATTATGCTACATTTTATCCGATGACTTTCTCAATGGAGGGCATTGAGATGATTAGATGTTATTGGGAAGAGAGAAAGAGCAGTCTGTCTGAGTGAGACTTTTCCCTCTACATGATTTTCATATCTTTAAGTACCCTAAAAATATGGAGAAAGACCTCTGTATTTATAGGAATATATTTGAAAAAAAACAAAATGAGTATGTATAGGATGAGTGTACCGATGAGATTATTTTTGGCATAGAGTTTTAGGGCTGTACCAAAGGACTTTTTGATTTTGATACCTAACAAATTGAAACTATAAATCTCGTCTAAAAGTAGATGAACGATGAAGCCAAAGAAGATAAAAAATGCGATAATAGAAGAAAGTTCACTCGATTGCTGTAGCTTTTCTTGGCTGATAAAGAGGGCAATTTGGGCAAAGAGAATACCCATGGGGATACTATGAAAGATTCCTCTGTGTGTGGTCATTTGTGCGAGGGTTTTTCGTAAGACAAAATGCAGTATCAATCCACAAACTAGCCATAAGGCAAGGATATGAAGTATGGGGATTTGCTCAAAGATATGGAGAATAAGAATAAGAGGGATAAAGATAGAAAGTAGTTGAAAAAATATTTGTGTAGGTTTAGAATCATCTAAATCTAAATCAGGAAGCATCCCACCAACTAGACCTACGATGAGTGCAATGATAGACTCATTAAGGCTCAATATATTTGCCGTATGTAAGGGGACAATAATCACCCCCGAAGAGATGATTGAGATATTGACGTGTTGTTGAAAAGATGCCAAAATATTTTATCTTATCACTATATAGTTTAGGCACAAACCAATTTGGTTACGACAAATCCACCAACAACTAGCCATACGAACATACTCATAGCAGTATATAAAGGTGCTAACCCTAAGCCTTTGAATTTGGCAAAGACTGTACCCATACCAAGAGCAGTCATTGCCATGGTGAGTAAAAATGTGTCTATCTGATTGATAATATCTACAATGTTTTGTGGTACAAGTTGTAATGAATTGAACCCTGCTACTACGATAAAATACACAGCAAACCATGGAATGACAAGTTTCATCTTTTCATCTCTTTGATTGCCTTCTTTTTTAGCTGACCATGCAAGATATAACCCTAAGACGATGAGCATAGGAGCAATCATAATCACACGTGTCATCTTGACAATCACCGCGGCATTTGCCATCTCTTCTGGGGCATTGGGGATAGAAGCTGGGACGGCTACGACTTGTGCTACTTCATGGATAGTCCCACCTACATAGATACCAAATTCTCTAGGACTCATGTGTAGAAATCCTATGGCATTTTCAAAGATAGTGGTATAGAGTACAGGGTATAAAAACATAGAAACCGTACCAAATAGTACCACCATAGAGACAGCGATAGCCGTTTTGTACTCTTCTGCTTTGAGTACAGGTTCTGTTGCCAAAACAGCCGCCGCCCCACATACTGCTGCCCCAGAAGCAGTGAGGATAGAGGTGTCTTTTTCCATACCAAAGACTTTGTATCCTAGCCATGAACCCAAGATAAGGGTAGAGGTAAGCATGATAAGTGAAACTAAAAATCCATCCATGCCCACTTCTGCAATTTGTTGAAAGGTAATCCTAAAGCCATAAAAGACAATAGCAAAACGCAAAATCTTCTTGCCTGAAAAAGTAATACCTGTGTGCCATGCTTGTGGGGTTTTATGGTGTAGGCTATTGGCATAAATGATTCCCATCACGATACCAATGACCAAAGGAGAAAGTCCTAACGCCTGAATGAAGCTTATATTTGCTATATATGTCGCGACTACGGAAAAGAGTGCAACAAAGAGAATACCGTTAAGCGTACCTTTACGATTTTGTGCTGAAAAAGCCATAAAAATCCTTTTTATTCAAAATTATTGATAATATTTGCGAAATTGTACTATAAATTTGATATAATTAGCCTAATAAATGTGTAAAACTATCAAATAAATTTATCAAAAAAGAGATTATAATGAAATTAACACTAAGACAAATGCAAATATTTTTAAATGTGGTGAGTTTAGGGCATCTAACCAATGTGGCTAAGGATATGAAGCTTAGTCAATCGGCAGTCTCTATGTCTATTAAAGAGTTAGAAAACATTTTGGGTAGACCTGTTTTTGATAGGATTAACAAAAAGTTGGTACTCAATGAAGTAGGACGTGCTTTTCATAAAGAAATATCTCCTATCTATAAAAAACTAGCTGATATTGAATATGAGTTTAAAAATTCAGAAAACAAAGGGATGATACGTGTGGGGGCGAGTACGACTATTGTTGACCACCTTATGCCTACGATTATCTGTGCCTATATGAGTGCCTATCCTGATGTCAAGATTACCCTTAAAGAAGGAAATACCAAAGAGATAGCAAGTATGATAAAAGAGGGAATCATTGATATTGGTTTTGTCGAAGGGTTTGTCTCTGGTGCTGATATTATCAAAGAGAAGATAGGGATAGATGAATTGCTGATAGTCACAGCTGATAAAGAGCTGTCTATGATGTCTGATATAACTGTGTTGTCTCAAAAACGTTGGGTACTAAGAGAAGAAGGTTCAGGGACAAGAGAAGTGTTCTTAGAGTATATCAAAGAAGATGTGGATGAACTCAATATTTTTTTGGAGTTAGGGCATACCGAATCCATCAAAAGTATCTTACGAGATAGAAAATGTTTGACTTGTATCTCCACGATTTCTGTAGAGAAAGAACTCAATGAAGGCACATTTTATAAAGTCAATATCCCTGAATTTGAGTGTAAACGAGACTTTTTGATGATTTATCACAAGGATAAATACCGTTCATCACTGTTTGAAAAATTTGTCTTTTTCTCACGAAAGCTAATGACTCAAATGATAGATGGCACTAAGGAGTAGTGCTAGTATCTTTATGCACCCAATCTATGGTTTGGTCATGCACCACTCCATCCTCAACAACGCTTTCTCATACTCTTCTTTATAATTTAAATTCATAAAAGGTTTTTGGTCTTCAAAGTAGATGCTTTGGGTGTTTGCTTTTTGGCAGAGGTCTTTGAGTTTGTGGTTATTGTTTTGGTATTGGGTTTTGAGTAGGGGGAGGATGGATTTTTTGTAGATGGCACAGAGGGGTTGTGTGCCTTGGGGGCTTTGGGCTAGGGTAATGTCGGATGTTTTGTCTTGTGCACTAAAGAGGGTGTGTATGATGTGTTCATCGACAAAGGGGCTATCTACACTAAGGACAAAAACTGCCTCTTCGACTGCCTCTTTTGGTAGGCTTTCAAAGAGAGAGAGTAAGCCTACAAGGGGGGAGGATTGTGGGTAGTTGTCTTCGATGATATGGCAGTCGAAGTCAAATTTATCTTTTTTTGTGGAGATATAGACGTTTGTAAAGAGTCGTTGAAGGCGTTGGTATTGGTATTGTGTGAGTGTAGGGGATGCTCCAAAGGGGAGTAGGGCTTTGTCTTGTCCCATACGGCTACTTTTGCCTCCTGCGAAGATAACGGCTGTTGTGTAGGGTTTCATGTGTGGGTACTTTTTGTGTGAGTATTTTTTTCGTCTATGCTATGTTTGCGTCTTTGGTGAATGAGTAGTACCAAAAATGCCAATAATGTAATAGCAGATTCTACTAAGAAAAGGTATTCTCCATACACTTGACCAGAGAGGATAGCACCTACTGAACCCCCTAAGCCAAAAGCAATACCCAAGAAAAACTGTTGGGCTAACTTCTTTTGGGTATACAGAGAAAACACATAGGTAATCGCTGCTGTATGGTATAGAGCAAAAGATATGGCGTGAAGAGACTGTGTCATGAAGGCAATCGTGATAGAATCAGGATAGAGATAGAGTATGAACCATCGTAGTGCTGTGACAAGTGTGGCAAACTGTAGGATATGAAGTAGATTACGTTGGAGTAATGCCCCTTGAAAATAGAGCATAAATATCTCACAAAATACACCAAAACTCCACATCCATGAGGTAATCTCTAGTGAAACTCCATGAGACGTTTCATAGATAGTAAAAAAGTTATAGAATCCTCCAAAGCCTACTTGCATCAAAAAAATAGAAACCCAAAATGCCCAATATCGAGAGAGTGAAAAAGAGCTGTCTGCTGAGGTTTGAGCGTATGAAGGCTTGTCATACTTAGTAAGCATTGAGCCAAAGAGTAGGGTCAAAAATGCTGTGGCACTAAGATAATAGAGTGCTTCATGTGGTGTGCTTAATACTTTGCCTAGCCATAAAGAGATACCCATAAATCCCAAAGACCCCCAAAGGCGTACTTTCCCATATCTTTCTTTGGAGAGGGTGTCTAATGCGATGGTCTCTACATACGGCAAAGAGATACCCATAGAAGCCCCAAACAAAAGATTGGCAATAAGGTAAAAGTAAAAATCATGTACCGTTTGTAAAAAAATCAATGAACCCAAAAAAGTAAAAATAAGTGAAATCGTATAAACTTTTGGGGTGAGTGCAACATAGTATCTAAAGATAAAAGGCAATAAAAAACGCATAAACGGTGCAGCTGCGTAGAGGATACCCACTTCTACGGTACTGTAGTTTAATTCTAGTAATGCTTTGGGCATGAAGATAACATAGACCCCTACAAGTGCAAAATAAAAAAAGTAATAGCCTCCTAAAAGAGGCGAGAGAAATTTATTTTGTTTTGTCATGGGTACGTATGACAGAGGTAGCAGAGAGGAGGTCATGGAGGTTTTTATTGTCTTTTCTAAAAAACATTAATGCCCAACCTAATACTGTAAAAAGAGAAAGTATCGCTGTTATATTTCTAAAGAGTATGATAAAAAGGGTTGGTTTTTTGCCTGTATGGTCATCTATGAGGGCAATACGGTAGTTACGATACCCAGGGGTCTGCCCACTAAGGTGCATAAAGATGGTTTGGATGATGACTAAAGGTATGAGTATCCATATCCATCCCAATACTTTGTGTTGTGCAAAATCTTCTCTGCCATCCATCACGAGATAAAAGACGATAAACATGATAGGCATCACAAGCATAAATGCATCGGTTAAAAATGCTTTTATCTTGTCTTTTGATGTGGCATAGTAGATATTGGTGTTTTCTACTATGCTTTTCTCTTTTATATTTTTTTCTTTTTTGGCTTTTTTCTTGTCTACAGGTGTGGCTTTGCCTTGTTTTATATCTCTAAATCGTTGTTTTGCCATATTATTGTAGTCCTTGTGTCATGGTAAAGATAGGAAGAAGCATAGCAGAGACAATAACCCCTACAACTACACCGATAAAGAGCATCATAAAGGGTTCTAAGAGACTAAGCAGGAGTTTGAGCTTGTCTTCGTTTTCTTCTGCGTAAAGTGCTGATATATTGTCTAAGATACTAGCAACTTCACTAGACTCTTCTCCTAGGGCTAGTGACTGCATGAAGTTTCGTTTGAGCTTCACGCCTCTTGTCATTTGTAGGGCATTAGAGAGCTTGTTTCCTTCTTGTACTTTTACTGTGGCTTTTTCAAAGAGTGCTTTGAATCCATAGTTGGCAAAGGTCGCTTTGGCAAGGTGTACAGCTTGGGCATAGGCAACACCTGATGATAACATAAGAGAGAGTATGTAAGAAAATCTACCCAATTCATGGTTTTGTATCAACGTTCCAAGGACGGGTATTTTGAGTAGCCCTATATCGACGATACGGTGGAAACCTTCTACTTTTGCATAGGCTAGTTTGAAAGAGAAGATGAAGAGGACAAAGCCTACGATAAGTGCGATATAGTGTGCTGTTAAAAAGTCACTAATATTGAGTACAAACTGGGTAATAGGGGGCAATGCTTGACCTGTATCATCAAAAATTTCTGTAATTTGAGGCACGACAAAAGCGATAAGAAATGAGGTCATCCCAATGGCAACACTAAAGATAATCGCAGGATAGGTCATCGCTCCTTTGACTTGCTTACGTACTTTACTTTGTGCAGAGAAAAACGTACCCATATTGGTAAGGACTTCGACCATCTTTCCACTTTGTCCTGCTACATTGAGACTTTGTAGATAAAAGTCAGGTAAAGCGTAGACCTTTTGGGCTTGAAGTGCATTAAAAAGTGACTTTCCTTCATCAATCATGGTTTTGAGTGAATTTAGAAAAGAGACATAACGTTTTTCTCCCTCATGTTGATTCTCCAATAATTTAATCGCCGTGAGTATGGTCATACCAGAATTGAGGTAAGAGGAAAGCTCTTTAGAAAACAATGCCAAAAGCTCCCCTGGCATTTGACGCTTAGAAAAGGCTTCTAGTGAAAACTCTTTTGTAGGGGTAAGCCCTTCATGGTAGATACCTTGTGTCTTTAGTTTCTGTCCAGCTTCTTCTACAGAACTAGCCGAGACTGTGCCTTTTACCTTTTTACCTGATTTGTCAAAACCTTTATACTTAAAAAGCATCTTATCATTGTCCTTGTTTTAGTAGCATATTATAACTTTTTTAGCTGTATCTTGCTATAGTGTCTTTATGAAACAATTTATAGCACTTTATTTTCTTTTTTTAGGGGGATTGTATCTACTCTTTTATCTTCCTCACTCTTTTTTGGCTTTGTGGTTAAATCAGACCCAAACCCATCTTACTTTGAGTGTTTTAGAACTCTTTTTGAAAGCCGAACAACTTCAAGGGCAGGATATATGGATTAACCCTCAGTATAAAATCGTGATTACCTCTTTGTGTAATGGGTTGATACCACTTCTTTTTTTGTATGCTTCTCTTTTGGCGTATCCCTCCTCTATCATCCAAAAAATAGTGTGGATTATAGGGGGGTATATTGTCTTTTTTGTGGTTAATGTCTTACGCATCTTATGGGTGGTTTTTGTGACAGAACAAGGCAGTGGACAAGAAGCATTTTATTGGTCACATGATATTGTAGGCAATGGCTTTTTAATGCTCACAGGTTTAGGATTGTTTATCCTCTTTATCAAACAAAGCACGAAGTACTCTAAAAACGTGTAATCTTTACATGCCAATAGATAGAAGAGTGTTTACCTTTGAGTTTGACTTCATTTACTGTAGCTGTTGGACCTGGTATATCAGGAGGTGGGTAGATATACTCTTCTTCAGGAATATAGATACTGCGTGAATTATTTTTTAAAATTTCACGACTTTGTGACTCTTTGATATTAAATTCACGTATGAGTAACTCTTCTGCCGTTTTGGTTTGTTGGTGGTGTTTTAAGGTTTTGAGCGTAAGATACAAGGAGTCTTCTAAGGAGCGTTTATTGCGTTCAGAGATATAGACGATTTGTTTGGCATTGCTTGTATGTAGTTTAAGTACATAGATGATAGAGACAGAGATAATAATAACAGAAATTAAAATCTCAATAATAGTAAAAGCAGGGCGTAAGATTTGGTCTTTTTTAGGTATCAATAAAATTCTCCATCGTTAGCAACAAGTTGTGAATTATTGAGCCAATACTCTTTGGCATCTTCTTCTGAATCAAATCTTTTAGGCTCATCAAAAAAGGTAGGCAAAAAATAGCTTCCTTTTTCATTTTTTAAGATAATTTGTGTAGAACTTCCATTGGGATAAAAATCTATTTTAAGACAAATTTTCTTATCTTTGTAGCGTTCATATTCTATTTTGACCAAAGAATCACTAGCATCTACCGTATAGGCTTTGATACCACTAAGATCGATGGTACTCGTGTATGCTTGATATGGAGATAACAGACCTTGTCTCAATAGGCAAGTTTTACATTTGTCTACACACAGAAGTGTCAATTGCTCACTCACCCCTTCGCTAGAGATGAGTGTAGATTTTAGATTGAGTGGGGAGAGTGCTTTGGTTTTTTGGGTTTCATTTTCTATAGGAGAGAATCCTAGCATATAGACCATAGAGACAATAAGAATAACAATAAGAAGTTCAATAAGCGTAAAGCCTTTGCGTCTTTTGTTGTCTTTTGTCTTTATCATCTATCTACAAGCACTAAAAAGAATATCTTTTGAATTTTCTTCTCCACCTTCTTTTCTATCTGCGGCAAAAGAGATAAGCTCAAAGCCATCGCCTTTTTTGATATATACAAAAGGGCTTTTCCATGAATCTTTTGGGATTTTTTTTAGATATGGTTTTGCACGATAGTTTGGGTATCTTTCACTATCAGGATTGGCAGTTAATGCAGCAAATCCTTCTTCCGTTTCTGGGTACATTCCATTATCAAGCTTAAACATATCAAGACGTTTTTCGAGGTCATTCATCTTTAAGCACACGGTATCACGCTTTGCCTGATCTGCTGAATCCATTAGTCCTGGAGCAACTACGGCAACAAGACCTCCGAGTATCACGATAACGATGAGTAATTCAATAAGAGAAAATCCTGCTCTTAGTTTTGAGGGGTGTTTCATTTGCATCCTTTAGTTTGCTTGGGTATAATTTGCTAATATTTTACTTGAATAGAGCTTTTAAATGGATAAAAATGCAAGAACAGACCTTATTATCGCCTTGTAATCCCTCTAAAAAAGGGTTTGCACTTATTATTACCCTTTCGGTGCTCTCTGTAGTGATTGCATTAACGGTTGTTTTATTGAGCTATTTTAATGAAGTCAAAAGTGATGCAGACAGTACCAAGGCATTGATTCAAGCAAATGTCTATTATGCAGATATTTTATTGGAATTTAAAAAAGGTAAAGGCAAGGGAGTCTTTAGCTTATTGTATAAAAAACCTGTCTCTTTGCGTACCAAAGATGGTCGTTTTTCTCTACAGCTTAGTTGTAGTCCTCTTTCCGCAGGAGTCAATATCAATTGGCTAGGACTCGAACGGGATAAAAAAAGATATGATCTTTTTTACGAGGCACAAAGTTTGTTTGATTTTTTGGTGGAACAGTATAATTTAGAAGATGGCGACAGATTATTAGAAATGATTCGCCTAGAAATTGGTTCAGAAAACACATTTATCAAACAAGACCAAAGAAGACTTATACAAAAAAATGGTATTATTAGCTATAAACAACTCTCAAATATAATCAATCGTTATGAAATGGAATCTGATGACCAAAAAGTAGCGTTGATACCATGGCATAAATACTTTAGTTTTTCTGATAAATCAGAGAAAATAGATGCTGAGTATAGTTCTATCGAGTTGATTTCATATCTATTTGATATTGATATACGCACGGTAAGTGAATGGATGTATTCTAAATATAAAACGTCACTTGAGACGTTTGTAGGTGAAAATGGTGTTGATTATAATAGAAAGAAAAAGATACTCGCAGGGAGTACATTCTTGGGAGAATCTCGTTGTAGCGTACGCTATGATACGGGATATAGATTTACATTTGATTACATAGATGGAGAGGCCAAATATTTTGAATTTCATGGAAAACACTAAAGAACTGATACTTGTATATCAAGAGATGAGACGTATAGATACGATGCCATCTAAGGCTATCAATATTATGCTTACGCCTCAATTTTATACATTGATACGAGAAGAACTGCCTGTAAAATACGCGTATCAAGCCAAACGTATCGCAGCCTCACTTTTTGATGGATTGTTAGAAGATGCACAAAATCATCATTATTTTGTGATAAAAGAAGAAGACTCATGGCTCTTTATCGCATATAACCCAGAGATGATTAGGTCATTTTTAGAAAGTAAAGGGATAGATGTAGAGACTATCTCCAAGATATACTTTGCAGAACAATCCTTATCCTCCTTTGTCTCTCCTGTATTGTTAGGAGATACAGATGCTTTAGTCAATCTTAATGGTACGATGACGGTAGTTCCTCAAACCTTGCTAGATGCTGATAAAAGAACTATGCAGATTCATAAAAGCTTGACCCCAAAGAATGGAGTCTCTTTTGAAGCAAGAGGAAATGCCTTACTTGGTACAAATGATACCTATACTTTGGCTGCCATACTTATATTGTTTGCTTCTATTTATGTGATAGAAGCGTCTCGTTATGGCAATGGGTCTGCGATACAAGAAGAAGAAATGCGAGTGATTTTAGAAGATTACCCTGCATTAGAAAGCTCATATACACGCAAAAGTATTTTAAGTAAATACCGTAAGATTGACAAAGAAGAGCGTACTAAACGAAATGTGATTAAGTCACTCTCTAGTATGATTTTTAAGGGTGCAACGCTAACAAGACTCTCTATCAATGATACAAAATTTCAAGCTACCTTTGAGTGTAGTAATGCCAAAGTGTCCAAACGTCTAAAGGCATTGGCAAAGAAAGAAAATTTTGTAGCAGTAGGACTTAAAAATAGCAATAACTTAAATATAGAGGGGCAACTATGAATAGTATAAAAGCATATAAAAATGAATTGATAGTAGCGGTTGCATTTCTTTTATTACTTATGGCATTTTTTTATAAGCAAGGGTTGGTTGCTACGCAAAATGTAGCTAGTAGTGATGCGAGTAACTCTTTGAATGAACTCAAAGAAACCATTGCACTTAAAAAAGTATGGGCAAATAAACAAACCACAAAAAAAGTAGACAAGCTTAGGAGCTTGGTTTCTCCTTCTTCTGTAAAGTGGAAAAGAACGGGTAAAAAGCTTACGGCTTCATTTAGTAACCTCTCTCCTATAGAGCTTAATAGGGTGGTAGTAAAAGTGATGAATCTAGCTGTATCAATACAAAAACTAGATGTGATAAAATCAGGTACATCTTACACCATGGAGTTAAAATGCAAATGGTAAAAAAAAGTCTATTTATAGCAGTAATCTTATGGTTTTCTATTTTAGCCTTTATTCCAAAAGCAGAACTCTATTATAGTATTGAAAAAAAATTACAAGCACAAGATGTAAAACTCAATGAAAAAAGCATTGAAGAGGGGCTATTTTCTTTGACACTAAAAGATGTAACGGTACATGTCAAGGGTATTGCTATTGCTAATATCGAAGAGATAAAATTTTTTAGTGTGCTATTTTATAGTACATTAGAAATACATAACTTGCAAACCGATGAATCTTTACATACACAAGTCCCTGCCTTGATGAAGGACGCTAATTTTGTACATACTATTACTTCGCCTCTTAGCATAAGTATAGATGCCAATGGTTCATTTGGTCTTATCAATGGAGAGATAGGTATAAAAGATAAAAAGATACATATTGACTTTATAGAGACCAAAGATATGAATATGTTAAAACCAATGTTAACAAAAAATAAAAAAGGATGGTTCTATGAAAAATCTTTTTAAGCCTGAGATGATAAAGTCTTTACTTTCTCTTCTGGTATTGTTACTTATGGTAAAACTTTTATGGTTTGTGATACAAGTTTTATGGTTATCTGCTGTAGATATTGACCAAGAAAAAGACCAAGAAAGTAAGGCTCTTTATTATAGAGTAAAACTCACACCCAATCAAGCAGCCGCACCTAAAGTTATCAAACCTAAAGTGGTAGCCAAAGTCCAAGGAAGTATCAAAGAATTGACTCTTCTGGGTATTTATAATGATGATGATGTCTCTGTGGTGACTGTGATGTATAAGAAAAATACAAAAGTATTGGGCATCGGGGATGAGGTCAATGGCTTTGTCTTAGATGGAGCAGGACAAAACTTTGCGATGTTTAGTAAAAATACGAAGCATTATAAAATTCTATTGGCTAAAAATGGTAAATCTGTAGCAACGAGTGAGAGAGAAGAACCTAAAAGAGAACCCAAGCCCTATAATAAAAACAAAGCACCTCTCGGTGAAGTTACTGAAACAGGAGGGGTGCGTATTATCGATCGTTCACTTCTTGAACATTATGCTGAAAATATGGATGATATTTACAAAAATGTAGGTATCTCAGAAGTTAAAAATGGCAAAGATTTAGATGGATTTAAAATTAATTTTGTCCGTAAAGATTCCCCTTTTGCAAAATTGGGGATTCGTAGAAATGATATGATTAAATCTATCAATGGACAAGAGATTAAGAGTTATAATGCAGCCTTTGCTATCTATAAGAATATTAAAAATGTTGAAAACCTAAGTTTAATCATTACACGAAACAAAGAAGAAATGGAGTTAGAATATGAAATTAATTAACCTTGCGTTGAGTGCGATACTATTGCTATCTACGAGTACTTATGCCTCAGAAGAAAAAATGATAAATGTTAATATTAGAGATATGAAGGTAAGAGACTTTATCGAAATGGTTTCTAAAGTGACCAAAAGAAATATTTTGATAGAAACAGCACTCAAAGGAAAGATAGATTTTATCTCCCAAACACCTATTAAATATAGTGAATACATTCCTTTGGCAAATTCTATTTTGGGGAGTAAGGGCTTGACATTGGTAGACAAGGGTGCCTACTATAAGGTCGTCAAAACAGCTACTGCAGCAGGAGAAGGTCTACCTGTACAAAGTGAGATAAAGGGTGATGTCATGGCAACGGTGATGTTTCCTCTACACAATACCAATGCTGCTGTCGTCCGTGCCAAGATAAAACCACTCTTACACAAAAGTGCTAAAGTGATTTCTTTTAAAGAAAATAATGTTTTGGCAATTACTGCGTATCCTAAAACATTAGAGTCTATTGCTCAGATTATTCGTGTAGTAGAAGCACGTGGAGAAAAAAGTTCGGTGATTCTTCCTCTAAATAATTCTACGGTCAAAGATGTTTTTAGCAATGCTCAAAACATGGCTAAAAAACTTTTCCCTCAAACTATTGAGAGTGAAAAAGTAGATATTTTTAAAGATGAATCTACCAATTCTATTATCCTTGTAGGTAAAACAACAAATATAGGTCGTATGATTAAATATATTAAGCAACTTGACTTAGCAGGAGAAGATCAATCTCAAAAGATGTATGTCGTTCGTCTGAAAAACTCAAATGTGGAAGAGATGGAAAAAATACTCTCCAAATTACTTTCTCAAATGAACTCTGTTGCGATAAAAACATCTAAAAAAGGAGGTCCACCTCCGAGTAAAGCGATGGTTGTCTCTGATGTCGAAAGAAATGCTTTGGTCTTATTGGCAACAGGAGAGCAGATAAAAAATATACGTGAGACCATACGTAAGATAGATATTCCTAAATCACAGGTGTATGTCAAAGCCAAAATTGTTGAAGTTGATACAAATATGGCTACACAAATCGGAATGAAATATGGATTAGAAGGTGGTGCAATCACTTCTACAGGTCTCTTCTCTATGACAGGAAATCTAGGAGGGAGTGCTTTACAAATGTCTTCAGAGTTGTTAGGTTTTTTAAATACCAATCAAACGAGCAGTCAGCTTGATAATAATGGTAATGCTGTCACCACAACAGACCCTGCATTTAAAATTGATTCTACAGATAAAGTTTTTGCTTTAGGGGCACAACTAGACTTATTGCAAAGAAATGGTGCAGCCAATCTTTTGTCTGAACCTTCTGTGCTTTGTACCAATAATAAAGAATCTTCTATTCATGTAGGACAGACGATGTCTATCTTAACCCAAGGTCAGCAATCTACTTCTGGGGTCTCTAATATTGTCAATAACTATGAAAGAACGGATATTGGTCTTACCCTTACTGTCCAACCTAGACTCTCTAGCAATAATCAAGTAAGTTTAGAAATAGAGGTAGAGATTGAAGACCTTGACCCTTCTTCTGAACAAATTGCAGATAGACCTACCACCACCAAGCGAACAGTAAAAACCAATGCTATTGTAAGAAATGGAGAAACCATTATACTAGGAGGGCTTATCAAGAAGGTAGGTGGGACAGGAGAAATTAAAGTACCTTTCTTTGGAGAGATACCTTTTTTAGGAGATTTATTGTTTACCAATAAATCGGATGTGGAGAGAGAACAAAATGTGATTATCTATCTTACTCCATATATCATTAGAAAAAGTGGGGATTTACAGAAGCTTAAAGGGTTACTTGCTGAATTAGACAATGCACAAAACCGATATAATAAGCTTATAGAAAAAAATTTAAAATCAAGAGAGGATAATCCTTTTGACTCAAAAGGGTCTGCTAGAGGAAGAATCAATCATTCTATCACACATAACCCTTATGTTGCACCCACTCCTGTATCTAGCACTTCAAGAGGCACAGTTTATCAAAAAACTTCTACGAAGTCCACTTCTATCCACAAAGAAAAAAATCCAAGTGCTTCACGCATAGCATCAAGAGATGATATTGGTAGTGAAAAGGTGCGTGTATCAGATACTACAGATAGTTATGTAGAAAGTACTTCTACTCCTAGTAATGTAGTTTCGGCACATGAGTCTTTATTGTTTGGAGAAGATTAATGCATTTTCCTCGTCTTCAAGATGTAAACCTTGAACCCCTTTGGGAAGAGGATATTAATCATAAACTAGCGATAAAACATTCTCTTTTATTTGCAGAAGTGAATGGTGTGTCTACCTCTATTGTCACACAAGAGAGACTCAATGAATCCCTAAATCATCTTTCTAAACTTTCCTTGTCTTATCCTGTTAATTTGGTAGATGAAGAGAGTTTTGAAAGACTTAAAAATAAATTTTTAGAAATTCAAACAGGTTCAGACTTTGATGAAATGGCAACTTCTTCAGATGAATTGATAGAAGTGGAGGGTGATTTACTAGAGTTTATTAGAAATTCACAAGATTTACTTTCTAGTGAAGATTCTGCCCCTATTATCAAATTGGTTAATTCTCTTTTTTTCCAAGCCATCCAAAAGGGTGCGAGTGATATTCATATAGAGAGTAACGAACGTAAAGGAGAAGTACGTTTACGTATGGATGGAGCATTAAAAAAGCATCTTGATTTAGAGAAAAGTATTATTGCATTAGTCATTAACCGTATTAAAGTTATCTCCAATCTTGATATTTCAGAAAAAAGAGTACCCCAAGATGGACGTACACAATTAAGTATCTCTGGTAAAACGATTGATGTAAGGGTGTCTATTTTACCTACGTATCATGGAGAGAGAGTTGTGATGCGTATTCTTTCTCAAAGTGAAGATATCCCTACTTTAGAATCTTTAGGCTTTTCAGAAGATATTAGTAAAAACTTATATAAGTTACTCAATCATGCCCATGGTATGATACTGGTCACTGGTCCTACAGGTTCTGGAAAATCTACAACACTTCATGCGTGTTTACAACATATAGCAACCCCTGATAAAAATATTATCACCGTAGAAGACCCTGTGGAATATAATGCAGATAATATCTCTCAAATACAAGTCAATGCAAAAGTAGGTCTTACGTTTGCAGCAGGGTTACGCTCTATCCTTAGACAAGATCCCGATATTATCATGGTAGGAGAAATTCGAGATTCTGAAACAGCAGATATTGCACTACGTTCAGCCCTCACGGGACATTTACTGCTCTCTACGCTTCATACCAATGATGCTACCTCTTCGCTCAGTCGTTTGATGGATATGGGTATTGAAAACTTTCTTATCTCTTCAACACTCTTGGGTGTACTCGCTCAAAGACTTACTCGAAAACTATGTGTCCATTGTAAAGCAGGGACTAAATTAGCCCCTGCTACACTAGAAGAAGTAGGATTACCTAGTAATAATATTTATTTTAAGTCCATAGGGTGTAAAGAGTGTGATTTTACAGGCTATAAAGGACGACAAGCCATAGGTGAACTTTTTATCATTAATGACCATGCTAAAGAGATGATGAAAGATGGGTTTAATGACCATCAAGTACGAGAAGCAATGAAAAAACGTGGTATGGTAACGATTGCTGATAAACTACGGTCTATGTTGATAGCAGGAGAAACTAGCTATGAAGAAGCTGTACGTGTTGGGATTATGGATGGGTAGGTATGAAGTATCAAAATAACTCTACTCAAAAAGCCTTTACTCTTATAGAAGTCCTCATCTCTATAGCACTGCTAGGTATCGTTATCGTAGCACTATTTTCTACAGTAGCTATGATGCGTGACTCTAATGCACATCTTTATAAACATTTACAAAAAGCAAAAAAAGTAACCAAAGCTACCAAAGTACTGTATCTTGATATTTTAAATTCAGATGGTAATATTACGATAAAAAAAGATGAGTTTACACGGCTGTGTATGGAAGGGACTCGAAACTCTCTTTATGCTCTTTCTTTGGCTAAAGTATGTTGGGTTGTCTTAAAAAAAGATAATACTTTAGTAAGAATTGAAGGCAATAACTATCGCTTACCTACACGCTTTGATGATAAAGTAGAAATTAATCCTGTAATGAAACATATCGAACTCTTTGATGTGTATCATAAACTAGATAAAGTTTTGGTTTTTTTAAAGCAACAAGGGAAAGAACCTATTACCTTTTTGATTCAAGGTGTGAGCAAACCACTGCCAAAAAAGAAGAAACCAAAAAATAAAAAACCAAAACCAAAACCAAAAAAACCTACACCCAAAAACCAAAAGCCAATAACACCTAATCTAAATGAAAAGGGAAATAATAATAATCCTACATCATTCCAAGAGGGAACGCCTAAGGTACTCTAGTAATGTACATCACATTTTAAAGGACAAATATGCAAGAAATATATGAAAAATTGGGACTTTTTTATCTAGGAAAAGATATTGATAAAGATACGATGTCTTCTATCGAGGCATTGACACTACTAAAAAATAAAAATTTCACGACCCATGCTGCTATTATCGGAATGACAGGTTCTGGTAAAACAGGATTGGGACTAGGTATTATTGAAGAAGCGGCGATTGATAATATCCCTTCCATTATTATTGACCCTAAAGGAGATATGGGAAACCTTTGTTTCACAGACCCTACCTTTAACCCTACATCATTTGAACCATGGGTAGCAGATGAAGCAAAATCTAAAAATAAATCTCTTGTTCCTTATGCAAAAGAGATAGCTAAGGTATGGGAAGAGGGTATCGAGAGTTGGGGACAAGATAGGTCACGCGTGAAGAGGCTACATGATGTAAAAAAAACTATCTATACCCCTGGAAGTTCTATAGGGGTAGCGATTAATATTATGTCCTCATTAGACGTACCTCCTGAAGAGGTGATGCAAGATAGTGACACTTTTGCATCTTACCTTAAAAGTACAGCAACTTCTTTACTTTCATTAGCAGGTATTAAAGGAGATAGTTTAGACTCTAAAGAATATTTACTTCTTTCTCATATTATTACCAAGGCATGGTTAGCCAATGAAGATTTAAGCATAGAAGTATTGATTGGTAAAATCATAAAACCTAGTTTTACAAAGATAGGTATTTTAGCTTTAAAAGATTTTTATCCTAGTGATGCACGTTTTAAATTGGCAACAAAATTTAATGCACTTCTTGCAAGTCCAAGTTTTTCTTTGTGGTTACAAGGGGATAGTTTAGATATTCAAAAGCTTCTTTATGATGAAAAGGGTAAAGCCAAAATAGCTATTTTTTCGATTGCCCATCTTAACGATGAAGAACGAATGTTTTTTGTCACACTGTTACTCAACAAATATATTGCATGGATGCGTAGACAGTCAGGTACTTCAGCACTAAAAACACTCCTTTATATGGATGAAATATTTGGCTTTTTCCCTCCTAGTAAAAATCCACCAAGTAAAGAGCCGATGTTACTCTTACTCAAACAAGCCAGAGCATTTGGTGTTGGTATCGTATTGAGTACACAAAATCCAGTTGACCTTGATTACAAAGGACTTTCCAATATTGGGACATGGTTTATAGGACGCTTACAAACGATTCAGGACATCAATAGAGTTATAGATGGACTAGAGGGTAAAATCAACGGAAGTTATAGTAAAAAAGAGATACAAAGTCTTTTATCTAATCTAGCTAAACGAACATTCTTTTTAAAAAGTGTCCATTTAGATGATATTAAACTCTTTTCAACACGATGGGTACTCTCCTACCTAAAAGGACCTCTCGGACGTAGTGAGATAGCTTCATTGATGCAAAAACAGAAAGAGTCACAAAATATTGAAGTAAAAAGTGTAAGAGAAATAGAAAAAAATAAAAATGATTTACAAAGCTATCAAAGTATTGATAGCTCTATCGCACAATATTTTGAGCCATGTAATCGTGAAGAGTGTGAATATGCACCGAACATTGGGGCTAAAGTCACTTTACATTTTTATAACCAACGTAGAGGGATAGATGAACAACGTGATTTTGAACAGTATATCACCGTAGAAGAAAAAGCAAATAGTATCAACTGGGATGATAGGGTAGAAGAGGTGTTGCATTTCCCAAAATTTCCACAGAGTAGACCAAGTAAGGCAACATTTTATCCTTTGGCACAAATAATCGCAGAAGATAAAGCTTTAAAACGTACAACAAAAGAGCTAAAAGAGTATATGTATCGTAATGAAACACTGACTTTATTTAAGTGTAAATCACCTAAATTAGAATCAAAAGTAGAAGAGAGTGAAGGCGATTTTAGAGTGAGAGTACAAGATGTATTGGCTCAAAAAAAAGAAGAAGAGATTATCAAACTACAAGAACGTTATAGCAAAAAAGAAAAAGTACTCTTAACGAGACTCGCCCGAGCCAAAGAACGTGTAGAAAAAGAAGAAGGAGATGCTGATGATTCGATGATAGAAGCAGGTATCTCTATATTGGGTGCATTATTTGGAGGTAAAAGTCCGACAAAGATAGGGAGGGCTATAAAAAAAGGAAGTAACGTACTCAAAGAGCGTAGAGATATGAGCCACGCCCAAAAGCGTATGGATACTATCAATGAAGCGATAGAGACCCTAGAGTATGAACTAGAAGATAAAGTAGATCTATTAAATGAAAAATTTAAAATAGAAAATTGTACAATAGAAGAAGTTTCACTAAGAGCTAGAAAAACAGATATTGATGTAGATATTTGTGCTATTGTTTGGAGAGTGGTATAAGTACCTGTAAATAGGGTACTTATAAAGGCTAAGAGTTACTACCTGGTTTGATGGCTTGAGAGTTACCTTCTTTACAAAGTGGACAGTCTTTTGGAGCATACATTTCAAACGTAAAATCATCTAGTGCAAAGAGTGGTATCCCCTCAGGCAAAGCACATGCTTCTTTTGAAATATCATTCCCTTTAACACGTTTACAAAAACCTCTATTTGCAAGTGAAGCAAAGGCAACGACTTCGCCACCTAGGGCTTCTATAGCTTTAGACGCTTTTAGAGCAGAACCACCTGTGGTAATAATATCTTCACAAATAATAATTTTTTCACCTTGGGCAATACTAAATCCACGACGTAATTCCATTCCACCCTCTTTTTTTTCAACAAAGATAGAACGTACATCCAAAGAACGAGCCAGTTCATATCCTGCCAATATACCACCAATAGCAGGAGAACAGATAGTATCTACTTCTATTCCTGCCTCTTTAATCATATCGGCAAGAGCATCGGTAAGTAATGAAGCTTTTTTAGGGTATTCAAGTACTTTAGCACTTTGTAGGTACCTGCTAGAGTGGTTACCACTTGCGAGTAAAAAGTGACCATCTAAAAGGGCATTTGCATCTTTATACACTTGTTCGATATTCATACTTATACCTTAAGGATGTCAGCTTCTTTAGTCTTAAAAGTTTCATCCACTTTTGCAACAAACTCATCTGTAGTTTTTTGGATATTATCTTGAGCTTTTTTAGATTCGTCTTCACTTACTTCTTTATCTTTTTCAAGTTTCTTAATTTTGTCATTGGCTTCTTTTCTTACATTTCTAATAGAAACTTTTGCATGTTCTACCATACCTTTTGCTTGTTTGACAATCTCTTTACGTTGATCAGAAGTCATAGGTGGAAAAAATAATTTGATAAAATCACCATCATTGTTAGGATTTACACCAATGTTTGCTTCTTGTATTGCTTTTTCTATCACAGGAAGAAGCGTCTTTTCCCATGGAGTGATACTAATAGTTGTAGCATCTGTAGTAATGACATTTCCAACTTGTGTTAATGCTGTAAGCGTACCGTAATAATCTACTTTAATATTGTCTACAATACCCGTAGTCACTTTTCCCGTTCTTAGACTAGAAAAGTCCCTTTTAAGGGCATCGATACTTTTGCTCATACTTGTTGTGGTTTGTTCAAGAATTTCAGTTACCATTCTCTTCCCCTTTTTTATTAATACTATTTAGTTGTTGGTGCAGCAGGTGCTACAGGTGTTGTCTCTTGCTTTGTCACTGGTACAGCAGGTACGGCTATATTGTTTGCAGGTACTAAAGTATCTGTAACAGATGCACTATTTGAGGATGTGTATAAGTATCCAAGTACTAATGTGTTTACAACAAATGCAAATGCAAGTGTAAATGTAGCTTTTGCAAGAAAGCCTGTAGGCCCTTTTGCTCCAAATACAGATTCATTGCTTCCACTGTATGCGCCAAGACCAATACTTGAACTTTTTTGTAAAAGTACTGAAATTGTGATTGCGATAGAAAGTGCAATTTGTACGATTAAAAATGTTGATGTCATCTATGCCTCCGAATATTTGGGTATAATTTGGGCGATTATACCTAAAAAAGTTTGAAACAGTGATGAAAGGAAGTAGAATCAATGAACAAAGAAGTAAAGTGTATCTCCAAGGTTGTTAAAGAATTTACACGTTTTGCACATCAATATGATGATTATAATGTTATCCAATCCAAAGTAGCCAAAACTTTAGTTCATAAATTGCCTTGTGATTATTATAAAACTGTTATTGATATAGGCTGTGGTAGTGGAAGTGTGTATAAAAATTGTCTGAATCAAGATATAAAAGTAGATAACTTTTTTGTATTAGACTCTAGCCAAAGAATGTTAGATATTCATCCTACTGCTGATACTGTACACAAAATATGTGCCAATTTTAATGATAAAAGTTTTTTTGACTTGCTTCCTACACATCAGGTTGATTTACTTGTCTCTTCTTCTTCCTTACAATGGAGTACAGCTTTAAACATAACAATGGATAGACTTAGTTTACTTTCTCCTTTATTGTATGCTAGTATTTTTACTTCAGGGACATTTAAAACCCTACATGATGTAGCAGGTATCGTGTCGCCTATTTATGATACAAAGACCTTACAAGAGATAATACAAGAATATTATACCGAGGTAGTATTTGAGGTTCGTCAGTATCATCTAGCATTTAAGAGTACACGAGATATGTTTAAATATATTAAGCAAAGTGGGGTAAGTAGTGGAGAACGAAAGTTAACGTATACCCAAACAAAAGATTTAATGAAAAGGTATCCTCTTCATTATCTTGAGTTTGAAGTACTATTTGTAGAAGCAAAGAAGTAAATACTTCTTTGCTAAGTATTAGTCATCACCACCAAAAATACCAAGAAGTTGAAGTAATGCTGTAAACATATTCAAGAAATCAAGGTAGAGTGATACTGCAGCATCTACGGGAGAATCATACGCACCATTGGCAATATTTTGTGTATCATAAATAGTCATTATTGAGAATAATAAAAGAATCCCTGCTGTAATTATCACATGCATGAATGGGCTTTGTAATATAAAAATATTGATTAACGAAGCTATAATTACTACAATCAAGGTAATAAAAAGTGGCTTACCCCAGCTTGAAAAGTCTGTTTTACTATTAATAGCAAACATACTTAATGCCCCAAAAAGTACAGATGTCATTAAAAATGCATTACCAATCATTGCACCATTGCCCATACCAATAAATGAAGCCAATAAAGGTACCAGTGATACACCTGTTAAAAATGTAAATAAGAAAAGCATTGCTAGATTAAGACCAGGTTTACCTCTTGACATACTTAGACCAAAAAAGAGTATTAACATTTCTGCACCAAATATAAACCATTTATATTGTTGCACTGTTTCAGCGTAAGGCATAGTAACAAAAGCCCCAGCTGCTGCTGCAATCATACTTGCACCCATGAGTTGGTAGGTTTGTTTCATAAATGCAACTGAAGCACCCTCTTGAACATGTTCTGTTTGTGTTGATGTATAGTCTCTATCATATAAAGCCATAATATTCCTTCTGTAGTTAATATATGCTTAGAGTATAGTATACACAGATTAATCTAAGGTTAATAGAAAGGGTTACTCCTTTTTACGGGTTTCTTGTAATGCTTCATATTCTTTTTGAGCATGGGTTGCTAAGGACTGATTCGAGTGTATCTTATTTTGAGTATTTATATCTTTTGAGTATTCCACTGTAGGAGAAGAACACCCTGAAATAACAAGGAAAGAGAATGATAATAAATAGAGTAAATGCATAATATGCCCTTAAATAAAGAATAAGTATAAAAAGATTATACAACACCATAGCCCAAAAATAAAAAATATTAAGTACTATCCCTATAAAGTACAGAGAACTGTGTAATATGCCCCATTACCTCATAAAAAAGGTATAGTTATAAAGATATATTTTTAAATTCATAAATTAATCCTTTATATAATGTAAGTAAAAAAATAGATAATGTCAAAGATAGGGAGAAATAAAAAGAAAACAAAGAAATTTTCAATTTCTTTTGTAAAACCCTTGACAAGAGAAGGTTTTGGTGCTATAATACGCGTCCAACAACACAGAGACATCAAACAAGTGGTTTGAGAGAGTGTTATTGAGTG
>JAMOTK010000064.1 GCA_027062365.1 Sulfurovum sp. | reverse complement strand
AGGCTTTTTTAACTGTTTTGCATCATGAGCGATAATCTTTGCATACGCTTTTATAGTCTCACCATCACGAAAATCATCATAGAGGTTTTTTAGTGTTAGCTCAGCCATTACTTTTAATCTCTTCTATATACTGCTCACCACGAACCTCACACTCATTATCTTCTAAGATGGCTTGTTTTCTATCTTCTTCGTTCATAAGGTCTAGTATCTCTTTATAGGTTTCTATGGAGGCTAAGGCTTCGGTTTCATCTATCTTGTTCATCACAAAACCAATATGAAGAAGAATATAATCCCCTATCTTTACATCCCCCTCTTCCATCATCATAAGATTGGCATCTCGTTGTACTCCCATGGTATCTACAGTACACATGGTTTTATCTTCTGATACTCTAATTACTTTACTAGGAATTGATAAACACATATTAACCTCTCATTTTACGCTTAAATTCTATCCAGTTGGCTACTGCTTTTACTGAATCTATATCATTTATATTTACTTCTAATATGTCTACATTTGGTTTAATGCGTCTAGCATCAGCTTTCTCTTGTGCTATATTGTATTTAAAATGAGGAAGTAGGTCTGTTTTTGTGATGAGTATGAGGTCAGCTTGACGGAACATGACAGGATACTTAGCGATTTTATCTTCTCCTTCAGGTATGGAGACTAGGACGATGTTTAAGTGTGTTCCTACATCATACGAGGCAGGACAGACAAGATTGCCTACATTTTCTACAAAACATATATCTATCTCATCTAGTGGCATGTGGTGAAGCCCTTTGTGTACCATAAAGGCATCTAAATGACATGCCGTACCTGTTTGTATCTGTTGGGCGTGTATGCCTTTGGCTCTTAGGCGATTGGCATCTCTTTCTGTCTCTAAATCACCCTCTATGACAGCAAATTTAAAATTAGCAACATCTACTAAGTACTCCAAAAGGGTAGTCTTTCCCGAACCTGGGCTAGACATAAGGTTGATACCTAGTACCCCTTTTTCTTCTAAGTGTTTTCTATTGTGGTCTGCTTCATGGTCATTTTTATCTAGTATCTTTTGTATCACTGAGATAGTTTTTGCATCATTGAGTTGTGGGTTATGGTGCAAGTGTTCATGTGCCTTTTGATGCGTATCACTATGTTCATGTGCATGACTATGCTCATCTACGTGTTCTTCCATACCTCTTATACTACAACCACAATCTGTACACATTATTATCCCTTATCCTATTAATATATTTGTTCCTACCACAAGTGAAATGACACCTGCTATAGTAAAAGCACGTCTTACATTTGTAAGATTTCCTAAAAAGTTTTCATTCACATAAAGTATCACCATACCAAACGCTCCAAAGACTACTACCACACCCAGTGTAAACGCTGTTACCATTGTAAAGTCTACCATGCCACCTTGTACAGCTCCAAGGGTGATAAGCATACCTCTTACCCCACCTGCACCCATGAGCAGTCCGAGGCTTAGTGAAGAAGTCTTTGCTACTGTATCATCATGTGCGTGTGCATTACCAAACCAAATGTGTATATGCTCTTTATTTTCATGCAGATGTTTGCGAAGATGAATACGATGGGTCGCTACCATAAAAAGCAGATAAAGCCCCATCAAAATAATCACAGAAGCAGAGATACTATCCCCATAAGAGAGCAAGGCTTTGCTCATCTGCATACTTTGCAAAAGCATTGCAAAGAGAAAAAGACTCAGTCCGTGTCCTATGGCAAAAAATGTTGTAATGAGTAGCGTTTTTTTCTTATTTTTACCAATAGAAAAATCAGCAATAGCAGTCAGATGGTCAGCCCCAAAAGCATGGAGTATTCCATACCAAAATAGTACAAGTAATGATAGTTCCATTGATGACCTCTCTTAAAAACTGAATGGATATTCATTATTGTATCTTTTCAAGATGAACTTAATATTAAATAGACTATTTTTTGAGGATTTTTTAAAAGAAAGAGATAATTAGAGACTATAAGATTTGTGATACCACCTGCCCCAAAGCAATTCCTCCATCATTTGGAGGGATAGTACTTGCAATAACAGCCTTTGGAAACCTCTCTAACACTAGCCCTAAAAGTACCCTATTTTGAAATACCCCACCACTAAGAACCAATGGCAAAGTATAAGGAGCATACACCACAGCGATTATCTCTACTAATGTATGAAAGAATCTTGAGACAGCGATAGTTCTATTATTTTCAGATACTATCTTATCTAGTATCGGTAATATATCTATCTTTTTATTTGCATATCCAAAACGATAATATCCCTCTACCGAACTATCATACAACGCTTCAAGCATCATACCACTCTCTCCCTCAAAGTGCATGACTTGACAGACCCCTAACAGTGAAGCCACGGCATCAAAAAGCCGTCCTATCGAGGAACTTTCAGGTGCATTGACTCCTTTTTGCCATGTGATGAAGTAGCTTTTTAACTCTGTAGGACTAAAAGCCTGTGTGGTTGGATTGTCTAAAGTAAGTACCTTTTGCCCATAGAGGTCAAAAAGCAAAGAGAGTGCTACACGCTTAGGCTCTTTTATCGCTTTTGCTCCACCTAGGAGTTTAAAGTATTGTATGTGTGCGACTCTCTCATACCCTTTATAGTCACAAAGCATAAACTCACCACCCCAAAGTCTGCCATCGTCTCCATACCCTGTACCATCAAAAGCCACACCAAATACTTTAGTCTTTAGCTGTTTTTCTGCCATGACAGCGAGTATATGTGCGTAGTGATGTTGTACTTCTTTGACTGTGTGCGTAGCTACAAATGCTTTTGCATATTTGCTACTCTCATACTGTGGGTGCATATCATGGGCTATCACATCAGCGTTAAAGTGATACATACGTTCTAAAGTTTGTATATTCTTTTTATAATACTCCACCGAACCAATACTGTTTAAATCGCCAATATGAGGAGAGAGTATCACTTGATTGTCAAAACCAATGGCTATGGTGCTTTTTTGATTCGCCCCAAGAGCGAGTACCGAGTGTTGTAGTGTAAAAGGTAACTGAATGCTCATAGGGGCATACCCTCTAGCACGTCTAAGGATAACTTGTTGCCCTTTTACTACCATGACCACAGAATCATCACAGCCATTAACAATATCACGGTTATGCTCCAACACATAATCATATACCCCGTGTAATTTCTTTAACGCTTCGAGGGTTGTACAGATAGGCTCATCACTTACATTGGCAGAAGTGGCTACAATAGGACGATTGAGAGATTTTAGTATCAAAAGATGCAAAGGGGTATAGGGTAAAAAGAGTCCAATGTGTGAAATATTGGGCGTAATCACTGCTAGGGGTAGCCCTGTGTCTCTACCCTCAACCAATACAATAGGCTTCTCTTTGGACTCTAATAACCCCTCCTCTTTGGTAGAGAGATACGAAAATTCTCTTGCCATTTCTATATCCCTTACCATCACAGCAAAAGGCTTGGTAGGTCGATATTTTCTTTTTCGTAATGTAGCAATGGCTTCTTTATTGGTGGCATCACATATCAGATGATAGCCCCCTACTCCTTTGATAGCCAAAATATTGCCCTCTACAATAAGCTTTACAATAGACGCAATACAAGGAGTAAGCACCTCCCCTAAAGCACTCAATAAAGACAACTGCGTCCCACAATCAAAACAGCCAATCGGTTGGGCATGATAGCGTCTATCAAGAGGATTATGATACTCCTCATCACAGGCTTTACACATCTCAAAATCTCTCATAGAAGTATTGCCCCTATCATAAGGCAAAGTATGGATAATAGAATACCTCACCCCACAATTTGTACAGGTAATAAAAGGATAGCCATATCGCCGATTATTAGGGTCAAAAAGCTCCTCCTCACACTCT
>JAMOTK010000063.1 GCA_027062365.1 Sulfurovum sp. | reverse complement strand
ACAAAACTTTTAAGAATTACAAGATTATCGTCTATTTACTCACTGGAAAGTTGGATTTCTCTTTGGTAAATCATAGGTTTAGGGAAGTTTAGGTGGAGAGTTACCCACAGTTTTTTAGAAGGAACCAAAAAAAGAGAACCCTGCCGATGAAGGAGGGATATACCTTTTATCTTTTTTAATAGATTTAACCTTTTCAGTATTACTATTATCAGTATTCTCCAATGAATAATCATCTTCAGATTCATGTTCTAATGAAGCATTATCTTCTATAGACATAATAGGAAATAAAAACCCTGTAAAAAATCTATTTAAAGGCTTTTCTCCTACTAAAAGATTATCTTTTAATTGAGTTCCCATAAGTTGTTGTTTTGTTAAACTAATAAATTTGTCTCTTTTTTCTTTTAATCTCAAAGTATTTCCCAAATAATTGTTTTAAGAACATTATAATGTAAATATAATAATATATACTCCAATCAAACATTTAATTACAATTTAGGAAAAATTTATACTATTTTTGCTTTTATATTTTATATTTTATTCTCTGATACCATTTGTAACGCTTTAAGCATATTTTTGGTATAATTTCGCCCAAACTACATAATATAGGAATATTAACATGGAACAAACATTATCAATTATCAAACCAGATGCAGTAGCAAAAAATGTTGTAGGACAAATTTTAGCTAGATTTGAAACAGCTGGACTTAAAATCGCAGCAACTAAAAAACTTCAACTTTCTCTTGCAGATGCAGAAGCATTTTATGCAGTACACGCTGAGCGTCCTTTCTTTAAAGACCTTGTAGAATTTATGATTTCTGGTCCAGTTGTTGTGACTGTACTTGAAGGTGAAAATGCAATGGCTACAAACAGAGACCTTATGGGTGCAACAAACCCAGCAGAAGCAGAAGCAGGTACAATTAGAGCAGATTTTGCTGAAAGTATTGATGCCAATGCTGTACATGGAAGTGATTCTGTGGAAAATGCTACCAATGAAATTAACTTTTTCTTTGCACAAAGAGAACTTAACTAAGTCAAGAACTATGAAAATAGTTTTTGATAAAATTGGTTCGACGGCAAAGCCTATTGAAGTCTCTTCAAAAGGAATTGTCCTTAGTGGAACTTTACAAAAAAGTGGTTATCATCGAGTTACTTTAGATGCACAGATGCAGGGTAATTTTTTATTAGATTGTGATAGATGTGGAGAGAGTTATACTTATTCTACAGATACAAAATTATATTTAAAATTAAGCGATTTGGTTTCTGAAGATAAAGATGATTTAGATATAATTGAGTTTTTAGATGGCGAAATTGATATTTCGTATATTTTAGAAAGCGAAATTACATCAATAGAGAGTAGTTATCATTATTGCACAACTTGTGATAATAATGATGAAGACTTTGAAATTGAATATTAAGGAATTATTATGGCAGTACCTAAAAGACGTGTGAGTCACACAAGATCAGCAAAGAGAAGAACACATTATAAATTGACATTACCAATGCCTGTTAAAGATGCAGATGGAACATGGAGAATGCCTCACCACATGAATATGACAACTGGTGAATACAAAACAACTAAAGCGTAATTCGATGATACGAATTGCAATTGACGCAATGGGTGGGGACTTTGGTCCTGAGCCTATTATAGAAGGTGTGATACAAGCACTTGAAGAAAAAAAATTCTTGCCTATACTTGTAGGTGACAAAGAAGAAATCCTAGAATTCCTCCCACAGTACTATGTTGATAAAGTTGAATTTGAAGAAGCTTCTGATGTGATAGCTATGTCTGATGCGGCTACAGATGCTTTGAAGCGTAAAGACTCATCTATATTTAAAGCAGCAGAACTTGTGCGTGAAGGTAAGGCTGATGCAGTACTTTCAGCTGGACATTCAGGGGCTACGATGACCGCTGCTACCTTGCGTATAGGTCGCATACCTGGCATTAAAAAACCAGCACTTGCTACCCTTATGCCAAGTATCACAGCAGATAAAACATTGGTTTTGGATGTAGGTTCAGTCACAGACTGTAAACCTGAAAATCTTTTTCAGTTTGGTGCGATGGGTGAAGCGTATGCTAGTAAAATCATGAAGATTTCCAATCCTAAAGTAGGGCTTCTAGCCAATGGTAGTGAAGACTCCAAAGGGAATGAACTCACGAAAGCAACCTTTCCATTGTTACAAGCATTGGATGGATTTGTAGGTAATGTTGAGGGTAAAGATATTTTTAATGGTAAAGTCAATGTGGTTGTTTGCGATGGTTTTACAGGAAATATTTTACTCAAAACGGCAGAAGGTGCTGTGGCTACTATTTTTGACTTGATGAAACAATATATCCGTAAATCACTTCCTGCAAAAGTAGGTGCATTGATGATGAAGAAAAAAGTCTTTGGAAACATGAAAAAACAAGTCGATAAAGATGAATATGGTGGTGCTCCACTTTTAGGACTTAAAGGATGTGCCATTATTTCTCATGGAGCTTCTAGTCCTAAAGCGATTAAAAATGCAGTATTTCAAGCAATATCGTATGTCGAATCAGATGTTAATGTAACTATAGAAACACTTTTAGCAGAGTCTAAGTAAGCGAATACTACCTAAAAGAAGCAAGAAAACACTTGTTTCTTTTTTTCTCCCCCTTTTTTAGAGTTATTATTCATTATTATGATAAAATTATAGACTATATATTACTCGTTAAGGATAACTATGTCAAAAATATATGCTTCATTTCGTTCTATAGGTGCGTATGTACCCGAAAAGATTTTAACCAATGCTGACCTTGAAAAAATGGTAGATACCACAGACGAGTGGATTTTGAAACGCACGGGTATTTCTGAGCGTCATATTGCTGCAAAAGATGAAACAACCAGTGATATGGGTGCAAAAGCATGTGAAAAGGCGATTGAACGTTCGGGCATAGTAAAAGAAGAAATTGACCTTATACTTTGTGCTACGGTGACACCAGATTATTTTAATATGCCTTCTACTGCTTGTATTATCTCTGATAAACTAGGCATTAGAGATGTACAAGCCTTTGATATTTCAGCAGCGTGTTCGGGCTTTGTGTATTTACTTTCTATCGCTAAAGCTTTTATCGAATCAGGTATGAAAAAGAATGTACTCATCGTTGGTTCAGAAAAGTTTTCTTCGATTGTAGATTATACGGATAGAAGTACGTGTATCCTCTTTGGAGATGGAGCAGGAGCATCTGTTATCTCTGCTACGAGCAAAAAAGAAGAAGCTATCATAGACCTTCACGCCTCAGCCGATGGCTCTTATGCCGATTTCCTCATGACTCCTGCTCCTGGTACAGTGAATCCTGTAAGCCAAAAGGTCATTGATGAGGGGCTTAATTTTGTACAAATGAAAGGTAATGAAACCTTTAAACTCGCCGTAAAAACCCTCACCAAAGATGTCAAAGAAATCTTAGCCAAAAATGAAATAAACAGCGAGGACATACCTCATTTTATCCCTCATCAAGCTAATTATAGAATTATAAAAGCCGTAGGTGATGCCCTCAAAATGAAAGAAGAACAAGTAGTTTTGACTGTAGGCAAATACGGAAACACATCAGCAGCGTCAATACCAATGGCAATCAATGATATTTGGGAGAGTGGAAGACTTCAAAACGGAGAACTCATGCTTCTTGATACCTTTGGTGGAGGGTTGACTTGGGCTTCTGCTTTATTGCCTTTTGCTGGGGAGAGTGTAGACTAAATAATGAATCATTCACTTGAACTATTTTCTATGAGAGATATAAAGATTACAAATGTTAATATGTCTGTATATACTTTATCTGATATATTAGAAAATAATGAAATAAATGTTAATCCAAATAATAGTGTGAATTATCCTTGGGGTGAGGAAAAAATGTCAAGGTTAATAGAATCTATTTTACTTAAAATTCCTTTACCTATTTTATATTTTGATGTTAGTAATCCTAACTATTGGAACTCTATAAATGGGATACAGATATTATATGCAATAGAAGATTTTATAGATGGTAAATTGAAACTTAATAATATGGAAATATTAACTAATCTTAATGGTTTAGATTATTCTAATTTACCTAATAATTATAAACGAATTTTTTATGATACTCAAATTATTACCTATCAAATAGAAGCTCAAACCCCACGAGAACTTAGAGAATTTATATTTAAAAGAATAAGAGATATGAATGCAAATTAAAAATATACAAATTAAAAATTTTAAGAGTTTAAAAAATATTGATATTGTTCTTAATAATTTAACATTAGTTACAGGTGTTAATAGTAGTGGAAAATCTTCTTTTATACAATCTCTTTTACTATTTAAACAAAATCAAGAGAAGTTTTACTCTCTTAGAGGAAGTAAAATTGCTAATATCAATGATAAAAAATATGTAAGACTAGGTAATAAAAATGATATTTTATTTGAAGCAGTTTTTGACGAAAATATTAAAATTAATATTTTAAATGATACTATAAATCATAAATTAGAGTTTAATAGTAATAACTTAGAGATAGAAGATGTTCAAATACTAACAGAAGATAATGAAAAGTTATTTAATATATTTTATGAAGATTTCCAATATATATCAACAGATAGAATATTTCCAGAGATATTTTATCCTATGTCAGATGAAGAGGTAGATAAAAATTTAGTGGGTACTACGGGAGAATATACAGCTCATTATTTGGCGAATAATAGACATAAAGAAATTATGGAAGCGTTAAAACATCCAAATAGTAAAACCTCTCAACTTTTAGAAAATGTATCTCTATGGCTTAGTGAAATAAGTTTTAATATTGAGGTAAAAGCAAAATTATATGATGAACTGCAACAAGTCAATTTAACTTATCAATATACTTATGGAGATAATAAAACGAGGGATTATACCCCTCTAAATGTAGGTTTTGGAATTACTTATGTTCTCCCTATTATTGTCTCTATTTTAAAAGCAAAAAAAGGTGATTTACTTATCATTGAAAACCCTGAATCACATCTACACCCAAAAGGGCAATCCAAAATAGCAGAACTTTGTGCTATAGCTTCAGCGAATGGTGTTCAAATTATTGTAGAGACGCATAGTGACCACTTTTTAAATGGTGTCAGAGTGGCTACTAAAAAAGGACTTTTAAAACCTAGTGATTCTAAAATATATTATTTTTCTAAAGAATTTGGAGAGTTAGAAACTCAAATAGATGAGATAAATATAGATGATAATGGTGGAATAGATAGATACCCAAAAGGCTTTTTTGACCAATTTGATGATGATTTAGATGAACTTTTAGGACTTTAATTTGGAAATTTTACTTAATGAACTCTCTTTAAGTGGACAATTTAAAGATGAAAATGAATTTTTTGATAGCTTTGATATTACTTTAGAAATAATTAAATTGATTGATGTATTAGATTTTTCCTTAGCTAAAGAATTTATGTTATTTAATGTAGATATTACTTCACAATACAAATTAGTTGATTTTTTACGATTAAGAACAGATAGAGCTAGAAAGCTTAAAACATTTTTACTTAAATTAGCACATACTCCACCGTATTGGAACGAGACACAAAAACATTCTACTAGTGATAATTATATGTATAATGGGAATGATATATCAGATACATCTTTAGCCGAGAGTTGTGAAAGAGATAAAATAGTTTTGTCATTTAAACATAATAACTTTTTTAAAAATAATTTAGTAATTCAAAAAAATAGTTCTAATATAAATATTTATAATTTAATTGATAAAGTACATTTTTTAGAATATTTATTAACTAATAGTAGAATAGATTTATTAATATATTGTCAGTTGAAATTTAAAGATAGTAATTTAAATTTTTCTAAAATAGAAAGTAAGTATGAATTTGACTCTTTAGAGAATCAAGAACAAATAGATGCATTTATATTAGCTTTTAAAGCTTTCTCTCAAATGAATTGGGAAGATATTATTAAATCCGATGGATTGGAATATAAACAGTATAACAAACCTAATAAGAAAAAAATAGGTTGGTTTAGAGAGGGGTTATATCAATATACAGATATTTATAAATTTAGAATATCTCAAAGATATAGATGTTTCGGTTATCGTAAAGATGATACTTTTTTTGTTTTAAGATTTGAGACAGACCATAAAATTAGTGATAATGGATAATTCATGAAACTAGCATTCATAGCCGACATCGTAGGTAGAGCAGGGCGATTGATGCTCAAAAGACATCTACCACGCCTACAGCAAGAGCATTTTATTGATTTTACTATTGCCAATTATGAAAATGCTTCGCATGGTTTTGGGCTTACCAAAAAGAATTGTGAAGAGCTTTTGTCTTATGGTGTAGATATGATGACGGGGGGGAATCATTCTTTTGATAAGAAAGAGATTTTGGATATGTTTAAGGAGTATCCTCTTATTCGTCCGATGAATTATCCTAAAGAAACGGCAGGAAAAGGGGTGTTTACTACGACTATTTTAGGGAAAAAAGTAGCAATTTTAAATCTTATGGGTTATTATACGATGCCGATGGTGGATAATCCTTTTACGATGATAGTTGAAGTCGTGAGAGAACTCAAAGCAGAGGGATTTCAACATATTATACTAGATATTCATGCTGAGGCTACAGCTGAGAAAAATACGATTTTATATTTACTCAAAGACGATGTATCGGCAATTTTAGGTACACATACGCATATTGGTACAGATGATTTACAAGTGCTTGATGGGTGTTGTTATGTTACGGATGTGGGGCTAACGGGGTGCAGAGATGGGGTAATTGGTATGAAAAGTGATATTCCTATCAAACGGGTGCTTACAGGGCTTGGAGGGCATTTTGATATTGATGAAAAATGCAAGGCTATTTTACAGATGATAGTCTTTGAGCTTGATGATGAAGGGCGATGTGTGGGGGCTGAGAAGATTAAGATTTATGATGACCATCCTAAGATAGTCACGAAGGGGTGGATGGAGGGTTAGCTATTGCGTTTAATACGGACTTTTTTAGGGTCAAGTAGGGCGATGGCTTCTTTTATCATGGGTTCTTCTAATAGCGTAGAGGGGTCTTTTTCTTTGGCTGATTCTGTTTCTCCTGCTTCAGGGGCGATACATGAGCTTTTCATTGCTACCTCTTCTATGATTGCTGTGGATGTGACGGTTGCTATGACTTCTGTATCTATCTCTTTTTTAATTAGCTCTTGTTTGGGCGTAGCTACTTTTTTACTTATATTCACAATCTTTGTCTCAAACCCAAAGCTATCTTTGACAAACATATTGATGAGTCCCCAGTGGGTGATGAGTAGTTTTTTATCTTTACCCTCAGCGAGTGAACCCCATGTAAGTTTATTGTTTTCAAAACTCTCAAAATTGATATTATTTTCAAAACAACTACCTAAATCATAGTTTCTATCATAAATTTTGGCGACAAGGGTTTCAAATGTTTTTTGATGGGGGCTGATAGTGCTTGTAGGGGTGGCTATGATAGGTTCGGTTTCTATTAATGGTTCTTTTTTGATAATTGCTTGTTGTATCGTTGGCTCTTCTATAATTTGTTTTTCTATAATTTGTTTTTCTATAGTCTGTGTTTCTATAGTTGTTTCTTCTGTGAGCGTTTCTTCTATACTATTTACTTCTTTAGTCTCTTCTTTTTCTATTGGACTAGCATGGGTAGGGATGGTAATTTTAGAAATTTCTATGCCTTTTAGTTCATTTTCGAGACCTTTTATCATGGTGTCTATCTCTTTGATTTCTAGGGATTCCATCATTTTAAAGAGTGCTAAAGAGAGTACAAACTCACCATCAGACCCCAATGAAAGTAGGGCTTTTGATTCAGCCATGACTCTAAAGAAACGTTCGATAATCATAGGGCTTACATCGGTATTATTAGATAAAAGTAACTCTTTGAGATATAAAGTAAGTTCATCGAGTATCATTTCGGCTTCATAGTTGGAAGCTGTTTTGATAAACTCCAAGACTTTTAATGTGTCTTTATTCATAATATCTTGTATCAGTATTGCCAAATGGGTAGGCTCGATAATTCCTAGCATTCCTGTGACTGTAGCAACATCTACAAAGTTTTTAGAATAGACGATGGCTTGGTCTGTCAACGTCAAGGCATCTCTAAGTGACCCTGCTCCAGAACGTGCGATAATATCTAAGGCTTCTTTCTCAAAACCTATATTTTCTAGGGTTAAGATATGTTCTAAGTGCTTTAGGATAAGGTTTTGTGGTATTTTTTTAAATCTAAAATGTTGGGTACGAGAGAGTATGGTTGCTGGAAGTTTTAGGGGGTCTGTGGTGGCTAAAATAAACTTGACAAAACTAGGAGGCTCTTCCAATGTTTTGAGCAGTGCATTAAAGGCTTGATTGGTAAGCATGTGTACTTCATCAATAATAAAGATTTTGAAACGTGCTGAACTTGGTTTATATTTGGTATGTTCTATGAGGTCTTTGATGTCATCGATACCACGATTGGAGGCTGCATCCATCTCTATGATGTCCATGTGGCTATTTTGACTAGCCATGATACAGTGAGGACAGAGACCACAAGGGTGTGAGGTACTACCCTTTTCACAGAGTAAGGCTTTTGCAAAGATACGTGCTGTAGATGTTTTACCTGAACCTCTAAGCCCTGAAAATAGATAAGCATGAGAGAGTCTATCTCCATCAAGTGCTAGTGATAAGGTCTGTGAAACGGTTTCTTGACCAATAAGTGTGTCAAAGGTATCGGGACGATATTTTCTTGCTAAGGCTAATGACAAAAGAACTCCTCTATATAAATAGTTGTGCTAATTGTAGTGGGTTTTTACTTTTGATTGGGATAAATGAATAGGCTCATTTATCTGTTCATCAGTGTATTATAGTGTTTTTGGGCTCTATTCACTCCTGCGTTCATGGCTATTTGGTAGAGTTTGGTAGCACGTTGTTTGTCTTTTTCTACGATGATACCATTTTTATAAAAAAGTGCCACATCACAAGTGGCTTGTGGATGACCTCTTTTACATAAGGATGTAAAAATACCAAAAGATGCTGCATAATTGGTCTGAAAAAGAGTACCTTTAAAGAGTTCTCTTGCTAAAACATACAGGGCATCTTTGTCTTCTGTAGACGCTGAGACGAGGAGTAACAAGGAAGCCTCAGCTTCTCTATTGGTATTTTTAAGACGGTAGATATATGCTATGATTTCTGTTATCATACTATGGTCAAAGCCCTCAGTACGTATTTGTTTGAGCCATGCTTTGACTGTAGGATAGTCTATATAGCTATCAAAAAGAGGGGGGTAAGACTCTTGAATATTGACAAAAGATTGGATAATATCTGTGTTTGCAGGATAGTTTATTTGATGGTTTTTTTTCATGGCGAGAATTTTATCTAAAAACTCCTTAGTAATAGAGGTGAGTCCGTAAGGGATTTTAACCCCATCTTTGATATAATTTTATCAATATAAAATATGAAGAGAGAATCTATGAGTTATACTCCGAGTAAAATTGAAGCTAAATGGCAAAAAAAATGGGATGATGAAAAAGCATTTGAACCTGATGATGAATTAACTAGAGAGAAAAAATATATCCTCTCTATGTTTCCATTTCCTAGTGGTCGACTGCACATGGGGCATGTGCGTAACTATGCTATTGGTGATGCTTTTGCACGATATTATAGAAAACAAAATTTTAATGTCTTACATCCTATCGGCTGGGATGCTTTTGGAATGCCAGCAGAAAATGCAGCGATACAACACGGTAGACACCCAAAAGAGTGGACGTATTCCAATATTGATTATATGCGAAAAGAACTCAATACTTTGGGACTTTCTTTTTCTAAGACACGTGAATTTGCGACTTGTGACCCTCTGTATACCAAATGGGAACAAGAGTTTATCATCAAGATGTTTGAAGAAAAATTATTATATCGTGAGTCTACTACGGTCAATTGGTGTGAAGATTGTCATACTGTATTAGCCAATGAACAAGTAGAAGAGGGCTGTTGTTGGCGTTGTGATAATACCGTAGAACTCAAAGAGATGGATGGGTATTATCTTGATATTAAACGCTACGCTGATGATTTGTTGGGAGATTTGGATAGTTTAGAGGGCAAATGGCCTTCTCAAGTGATTACGATGCAAAAAAATTGGATAGGTAAATCCCAAGGGCTAGAGTTTGAATTTGAATTAAGCCCAAGTAGCAAAGAAAAGCTAGGTGGGAACTTTGATAAATACACCGTCTTTACCACACGTCCTGATACTATCTATGGAGTCACTTATACGGCATTAGCTGTAGAGCATCCTATTACTAAATATTTAATTAAACATAATTTATTGAATGAATCTATAACGGAAACAAAAACAAAAGTTATAGAAAAGACAGATAAAAAATCTTTAATAGAAACATATACAGAAACTACTACAATTGCAGAAAAGATTAAAACCATTACCAATATGACCGAGATTGAAAGAGCCAAAGAAGGTAAAGAGGGCTATGATTTAGGTCTTAGCGTGATACATCCACTCACAGGCGAAGAGATACCTGTTTGGACTGCGAACTTTGTACTGGCTTCTTATGGTGGTGGTGCTGTGATGGCAGTACCTGCCCATGATGAGAGAGACTTTGAGTTTGCTACGAAGTATAATTTGGCTATAAAAAGAGTGATTGCTGGTGGCGATGCATTGCCTTATATCTTTGAGGGTAATTTAGAAAACTCTGATATGTTTAGTGGACTCAAAAATACAGAGGTAAAGTCTCAAATTATTGAACACTTTGAAGAAAAATCACTGGGTAAAGGTACTACGAATTATAAGCTTCGTAACTGGGGGATAAGCCGTCAGCGTTATTGGGGCGCCCCAATCCCTTTTGTGCATTGTGATACTTGTGGTTTGGTGGCTGAAAAAGTAGAAAATCTACCTATAGCACTTCCTGATGATGTAGAGATAACAGGCGAAGGAAACCCACTAGAGAATCATCCGACATGGTCTAATTGTGCCTGTCCTCAGTGTGGGAAAGATGCAAAACGTGAGACAGATACACTCGATACTTTTGTGCAGTCTAGTTGGTATCAGTTTCGTTATGCGACCAATCCTAAGAAGTGGAATGATGTAGGCATAGACAAAGAAGAAGCGAATTATTGGCTAGGGGTTGACCAATACATCGGTGGGATAGAACATGCTATCTTGCATTTACTGTATGCACGATTTTTTACCAAAGTATTACGTGACTTGGGCTACCATAATATTGATGAACCTTTTGAAAATTTACTTACACAGGGTATGGTACTCATGGATGGTTCTAAGATGTCAAAATCTAAAGGAAATACCATTGACCCTGATGCTCTGATAGAAAAGTATGGTGCTGATACGGCAAGACTTTTTACACTTTTTGCAGCACCTCCTACCAAAGAACTAGAATGGAATGATGCTGCTGTTGAGGGTGCATTTAGATTTATCAAAAAGCTTTATGATAGAAATAAAAAAGTGACAAGCCGTACATTGCCTAAGATAGAACAAAGTAGCCTAAGCAAAGCCTCTAAAGTAGCACGTGTCAAAGTCTATGAAGCCTTACAAAAATCATCTGCTGTCTATGAAAAAACATTTGCGTTTAATACACTCATCGCTTCATGTATGGAAGCACTCAATGCTTTAGATAAACAAGACAATGGCGATGTATGGACGGAGGGGATGTATATTATGCTTAATCTCTTAGAACCTATCATTCCTCATGTGGCTACTGAACTTTCTCAAATGTTGTTTGAGAGAGAAAATTTAGGGGTACAACTAACAGTCAAAGAAGAAGTATTTGTACAAGATAGTATTTTGTATATGGTCATGATAGGGGGCAAAAAACGTACCGAAATAGAAGTCTCCCCTTCATCTTCTAAGCAAGAGATACTCATTCAGGCAAAAGAAGCAGGTGCAAAGTGGTTAGAGGGTATGATAATAGTCAAAGAAATAGTTGTAGCAAATAAATTGGTCAATCTTGCGATAAAACCAAACTAAACAAGGAATAAAAATGAAATTATTTTTAATAGCTTTAAGTGTTCTAGTGTTCACAGCATGTGGGTATAAACCCTCTTCTCATTATGTCAAAAATGTTTTTGAAGATTCTGTCTATGTTGAGGTAGAAGTAGATAGTGCAGAACCAGAAAATGCACCGTTTATCCGTGATGAAATGAATCGTTTGATTTACACACGCTTTAAAGGACACGTAACTTCCAAAGAAGCAGCAGGAAGCAGTATCTATGTAACGTATGGTGGAAGTAGTTATTTCCCTTTAGCCTATGAAGATGGATATGTAACACGTTATCGTGTAACTGTACGTGTAAACTTTACGATGGAGACCAAACAAGGCACATTAACCAAGCGTATTGCTAGTAGGGTTGAATCTGATATTCAAGCGTCTTCTATTACCTCTTCTACCCTTCGTGTAGAAGCGATACGTAAAGGCTTGGAAAAAGCATTGGACGAATTTATAGCGTATGTGAGTATGAAAGGTGTCATGGTAGAAGAGCAAAAAAAATTAGCAGAAAAAAAAGGTACAACAAGTAACTAAACATGAGATTAAATGTTTTTTTAGAAGCAAAACCACTCTACTATGACAAAATAGACCATAAGCGTGTACATCATACTTATGCTCTGCTAAAATCACAAATTCATAGACCCCAAACTATCCATATCGTAGGTACAAATGGCAAAGGTTAAACGGAGAGGATCGTGGTACTATAGGGTTTAAAAAATTGGTTGAGGATAATAAGGAAAAAATATGCTAGATAATTTTGAAATTAATGAGTATAAATGTTTTAAAGATTTTAAAATAGATAATTTGAGTCAAATTAATATTGTTAGTGGTAAAAATAATGTCGGTAAGACAGCATTTTTAGAACTTGTTTCTATAATTGAAAATTCTCAAGATTTAAGACTTTTTAAATCAAATATTACCTCTATATTTGAAGCACGAGATTTAGATATAGATGATATAAATAGATACTTTGAAAATATTAACTTAATGATAAAAACTTTTGATAATAGAGTTTTTATTGAACATAAAATAATTGATGATTTAACAGATAAAGAGTTTTTGAAAATAGAAAGATATAAAAACATTATTATAGATTTTTTAGTAATGTATAAAAATAATAAATTAATTGAAATTATACCTTTAACACGAGAAGGCAGTGTTATTCCTAGAAGAATATATAGAGAGAGAATAGAAACGACTTTTATCAACTCATCAAAACCAAATAATTCTGAATTAACACATTTATATTCAAAAGTACAAGATTTAGGATTAGAAAGTAAAGAGAAGTTCTTAGAATATTTAAAACTTATAGATAATAATATAATACATATAGAACCTCAAATAAGAGAGAATAGAAAATCTTTTTTAAGAATTAGTTTAGATAATCAAGAACAATCCTTAATCTCCTCAGAATTAGGAGAGGGAACAAATCGTTTTATAGAAATTCTTTGTATTTTATTAACCAATGTAAATGGCACAGTATTAATTGATGAGATAGAAAATGGTATTCATTATACAAAACTATATGATATTTGGAAAGCGATTATAGAGATTGTTCAAAAAGAAAATATTCAACTTTTTATTACGACTCATGATAGAGAGTCAATAGAGGCACTAAATCGTGCTAGTGAGGATATGAATTTTGACAAAATAAGTGCTATTACGCTAGAAAGAGATGATAACAATAGAATATATCCTATTGTCCGAAAGTATAATTCATTTAATATTACTGTTGATTCGGGAATGGATATACGATAATGAAAATTTTATTAGTTGAGGGTATAACTGATGTCAATCTTGTAAGATATATCTATACTACAATGAGTGATGAGAATTGTTTTGATGATTTTGAAGCGAAAAGAAAAGGTAAGATTATTACTTTTGGAAATAGCAGACATGAAAATCTACAAATCATTAATTTAAAAGGACAAAATAACTTAGAAGTAGCATTAAATACTATGCTAAAACCTATGGAGCGTAAAATTAAAACGATTGGTATTTTAACCGATACTGATAATGACTTTGAAAAGTCAAAAGAAGATGTTCAAACAGCCATCAAAAATTCACAAATAGACAAAGATAGATTTAAATATTTTTTAACACCAAATGATAAAGATTTAGGTAATTTAGAAACACTACTTCTCTCTACACTTGATAAAGAAAACATACCTCAATTACAATGTTTTGATAGTTATAAAAAGTGCCTTGTTAAAGACATAAACAATATTGAACAAAGAGCTATAGATAAACACGAAGTAGAAGCTTATATCAAATTTTCAGAAAAACCTAGACAACGAAATCAAGCACAATTTTCTTTTATTGATAATGGAGTAGATACAGGCTTATGGGATTTATCCAAAAAAGAATTTAAACCTATAATCTCCTTTGTCAAATCTATATTTACGAGTTAATATGACCCTTCAATCCTTTCTAACCAAAAAACCCCTCTATTACAAAGAAATAGACCATAAGCGTATCCACAAGGCTTATGCGTTATTAAAACCACACATCAAAAGACCCCAAACCATACACATTGTAGGCACAAACGGCAAAGGTTCAACAGGACGCATGGTCGCTCATTTAGCCTATTCTAGTGGAAGAAGTGTAGGGCATTATTCTTCTCCTCATATTTTAAAGTTTAACGAACGCATTTGGATAAATGGGCTTGATGCTTCTGATGAGCTTTTAGAACTTGCCCATCAAAGGCTTTTTGATATTTTGGGTCAAAAAGTATCAGATGAATTAAGTTATTTTGAATATACCACACTCTTATCTTTTGTAGTTTTTGAAGATTGTGATTTAATCGTGTTAGAGGCAGGATTAGGTGGAGAGTTTGATGCGACAAATGTTTGTGATAAAGAACTTTCTATTATCACGCCTATTGGTTTAGACCATCAATCTTTTTTGGGTGAGACTATTGAAGAGATTGCCACAACCAAGATAAATAGTATTCAAAAACAAATGCTTCTAGCCCCACAGGTATATGATGAGGTTTATAAAATAGCCAAAAATATTTGTGAAAATGTAGGGGCAGACCTATGTGTCTGCCCAAGGGTAGAGACACGGCTATACCCCTACGATTGGGCAGAATATCTAAAATCCAACGCACAAGTTGCTATGAGAGCTTTAGAGCTTCTAAATATTTTTTATAATATAAATCATCTAAAAACCCTAAAACTCTTCGGCAGATTTTATCCTCTAGCCCCAAATATTATAATAGATGTAGGACACAATCCTCTAGCATCACAAGCCATTGTAAAAGCACTAGAAAAAGATACTGTACTCATTTACAACTCTTTAGATGATAAAGACTATGAGAGCGTATTAAGCATATTAAAACCCAAAATAAAACGCGTAGAAATCATAGCCATAGAGTCAGAACGAGCCACGACTAGAGAAGAGATAGAGAAAGCTTTGGATAAACTAGAGATAAAATATAGCGATTTTGAGGGGAAGATAGATGAAGAAGAGAAGTATTTGGTCTTTGGGTCTTTTTATGTCGTTGAAGCATTTTTGAAAGGCTATAATAGTGAACAATAAAATAATAAAGAGGTTCTTATGCCAGTCAAAAATGATACTAAGGTTTTAAAATATTTAAAAACACTTTCCAAAGAGAAATTAATTGAACTCTTCATGGAACATTCTACTGAGAATTTTAAAAAAGAAATTATTCTAAGTGATACTCCTGATGATGTCATAGATATTTCTCTGAATAAAATTATTTCTTCTATAACTATGTATTTAGAAGATGAAGAGTTGCTTTATAATCCTGAAAAATTTCAAGAGAAAATCTCTTTATCTATAAAAAGTTTAGAAGTATTTGTAAATCAAAAGCCCAAAAAGGTATTCAAATTTCTTTTTGATTTAGCAGAAGACCTTGAAGAAAAACAAGAAAATGGTTACCTTTGGATTGACCATTATCATAGTGAAGAGTATTTTGATTTTGATATACTCTCAGATGAAATTATGACATTACTTGATAAGGTTAAAGATAAAGATTTACAGCTCAAATTATTTATGGACTTTGGAGAAGTAGCAAAAAGTTCGGGTTATATAGATTTCTCCTATGATGCTTTAAATTTAGCAGATAAAACCCCTTTATTAGCATATTTTCATGAAGAAAGTACCCTTTCTTTTTATCATACCATTCAAGAATTACTCTCTTATGAAGAGAAAGAGAACTTTCTCTTGTCTGCTGGGTCAAATGAGACTTTAATATCTTTTTATATTGAAAATGATAAGTCAAGTTTGGCAATAGAAAAGCTTGAAGCTTTACTCAAAGAAAAGTTTGAATTACACTATGTTGAAACACTACTGACGCTCACGAGCATTAGCAAAGAACGATTAAGAGAATTTGTCTCTCAAACGATTGAAATCAATTCTTATGGAGGTTTTAATTTTATCATTGATGGGTTTAAAAAACTAGAAAGTATAGAAGACTTAGCGCGTCTATGGAAAGATACACACCCTTCACAATATTATAAATATTTAGAGAAAGAACAACGCATAGAAGAGATGTATGCTTTATTGAAATCTTTGCCAGAAAATAGAGAAGCATTTCTCAAAAAATATAAATTAGCCTACAAAGAAGAAGCAACAGAATTTTTTAATGCCCAAATTACAGAAAATTTAAAAACTACAGGAGATGGGTATTATCATGCGATTGCAGATAATTTATGGCAATTAAAAACACTCATAGAGGAAGAAGAACTTAAATCAAGAGTAGAAGCATTAAAGCAGGAATATAAGCGACGACGAAATTTTGTGGGTATTTTGGTGACGAGGTTTGGGTGAGGCGTTTTTAAAGTGGGAAGGGGAAAGAATACACTTGATTTGAGTAAAGTCAAGACAAGTAAATTATAGAAAGAGGAATATTTATGACAATTACAGATGAAGAAATAAATAAGATTTATGAGTGGGCTGATAAATTTAATATAATGAATGGTAGGAAACAAGGTGGAGACGAAACTGATATAAAGGGCATTCCAAGAAAAAAAGAAAAGCTTTTGAAAATAGTAAGATTAAATCTAAGTACACACTCCTCCGATAATATCACTTACTTGCCATCAGAATTATTTAAGTTGCCTTATTTGAAAACATTAGACATAATGGGTACAAATATAATCCAGTTACCGAAGGAAATTTCTTCATTAGTAGGGTTAAGTTTAAAAAGTGAAGTCTTTATTAATAATGTAAATTTATTAACTAACTTACAAAGATTACATTTAGATGGAGGGGAAATTAATGATGATGAACAAATATTTATTCCTTCTCAATTATGGAGTTTTAAAGACTTAACTTTTTTAAGACTTGAAGGTTTTACAGACACTAAACTTTCTAAAACAATAGGTCTATTCTTAAAACTGAAAACATTGATTATTGAAATGAGAAATTTAATTGAAATACCAAAGGAGATAGGTAAATTAGATGCTTTAGAGTATTTAGATTTATCGGATAGTTATGATATTAAATATTTACCTATAGAGTTAAAGAGCCTAAATAATTTAGAGGATTTAAATTTAGAATATACCAAAATATCAAAAGAAGAGATAGGTAAGTTTGCTTCATGCTTTCCCAAACTCACGGGACTCAACGGTAACCCCTATTTTCAAACACAAATAGATAAGCCAAGAGAGGGAATTAAATCATTGCATAATAAACTTATGGCAACATATTCCAAAGGTACAAATACTATTTATTATGGTGTAGCAGGAGTAGGAAAGACCTATAAGATGGAAGAGCTAAAACAAGATTTTGACCATTCTGTTATGATTACTTTCCACCAAAGTTATGGCTATGAAGAATTTATGGAGGGATTGAGAGCTAGTAGTAATGAGGGGTCTATTAGTTATGATGTGAGAGATGGGATTTTCAAAAAATTATGTAATGAAGCCAAAGATAATCCACAAAAGTCTTATGCTATCTTTATTGATGAGATAAATAGAGGAAATATCTCTAAAATATTTGGTGAATTTATTACACTTATTGAAGTGAGTAAAAGGGATAAGATAGAGATTGAGTTACCTTATAGTGGAGAGTTGTTTACTGTGCCTTTTAATGTCTCTATTATTGGCACGATGAATACAGCTGATAGGAGTATTACCCCTATAGATACTGCTCTTAGAAGACGATTTAATTTTATAGAAATAGTGCCTAATAGTTCTTTGTTAAGTAAAGATATAGAGGGGATTAATTTACAAGAGATGTTAAAAGCTATGAATGCTCGTATTGAATATCTCTATGATAGAGAGCATATTATAGGACACGCATACCTTATTGAGGTAAAAAACTTTAAACAGTTACAAAAAGCGATGCAAGAAAATATTATTCCTCTTTTGGCAGAATATTTTTATGAAGATTGGGAAAATATACGCTTGGTCCTTAATAATAATTTTATAGAAAAAGACAATAAAGATGAAAAATATACGAAACACTTAAATATTGAAGAAAGAAGTACATCTCATTATACTTTTTGTCCTGAAAATATGACTAAAGAAGCCTTTGTAAAGATTTATAGTGAGGGCTAAGACTTACAGTGCTTGGGAATATAGTATTATAGGGTGTTCTATAAATAATGAAAATCACAATAATTATATTTCTGTAGAAGAAAAATGTTTTGATGAACTTTGTACTTATGCGAAGAGTGAAGAGGGTTCAAATATTTTTCGTTTTGTAAAAAGAGGAAATTATCTTCAAGTTCAAAATTATGTAGGTACTATTCAGACCAAAAGTAATTATAGGATAGATATATTACCTAAAATATATCCTTATTATGACAAGAAATATGCTAAAAAAGTGCTTGTTGATTTACTTAAATTATTGTACAAAATCCCCAACTACAAAACAACAAAAGCCAATCTTGAAGCGACTAATATACCTTTACTTGAGATAATTATAGAGATATTTACAGTAGAAATTCATAAGTTAATTAGAAGAGGAATATTAAGTGATTACATTTCTATAGAAGAAATTTCTGTTCACCTTAGAGGAAAATTAAAGATTTCTAATCAGATAAAAAGAGATATGCAATTCAAAGGACATTTTAATATTGTGCATGATGATTATAATCAAAATAGAGTAGAAAATAAAATTTTAAAATCTACATTAAAATACTTACTTGGGGTGTCACAATCTCATAAAGTTAAAAAAAGTCTCAATATAGCTTTAGAACATTTTACAATGGTAAATTATTCAACGAATATAAAAATGGATTTAAAATTATGTCAAGTACAAAAACGAGGAATGAAACATTATATGAGTGCCTTGTCTTTGGCTAAAATATTTTTAGAACATAAATCATTATCAAGTTTTAGTGGTTCTACCTCTTCTATTTCTTTACTCTATCCTATGGAAAAATTATTTGAAAATTATGTAGGTTGGTATTTATTACATACAGAGAATAATATACTTTCAATAGAAGGAAACAACGAACAGCACAATTTTATCAAGCATGAAAAGACGAATAAATCACTTTTAAAAATTAGACCAGACTTTATTGTAAAGAAAGAAGATAGGGTAATCATTGCTGATGCAAAATGGAAAATTATCAAATCTAATAATGGAGAAAATAAAGGTTTTTCAGAAAAGGACTTATATCAACTCTTTGCTTATGGTGGATTTTTTGCTCAAAAGTATGAAAATATAGAACTACGCCTTTACTATCCGAAAACAAACGAGAATCAAATAGAAGAAATCTATACATATATAGATGGAAAACAGCTTAGGGTTATATTTTTAGAGATGGGTTAGTAGTATATTCTATGAGTCATCAAAGAAAAATAATTTAAAAGGTAAAAAATGAAACGAAATAACACCCCAAAAATCCAACCCGAAAGAACCCAAAATGTACCAAAGTAATATCTACCAATACCTAGAAGAACTAAAAACCGATAAGCTACTCGTTTGTAAAGATGATAAAGAGGCGATGCAAATTCGTGATGTGTCTGTATTTTTGGGCTTTAATACTTTTGTTTTGCCTGAGCTTCGTGTGGAGATTGGGGAGGATTTACGGGCTTATGATGAGGATATTCAGAGCTTTTTGACTACGCTTAGGGGCTATTATGACTCTAAGGTCAAGAAGGTTCTTGTCTCTCCTTTGCGTACGCTTTTTTTGCCTTTTCCTCGGGCAGAGCTTTTTGATAGGCAAGAGTTGGAGTTTGGGGAGACGCTTGATTTTGCATCACTCAAAGATACGCTTTATCGTTGGGGCTATCACTTTACGGATATTGCTTCGGTGCGTGGTGAGGTGTCTTTTCGTGGGGATATTATTGATATTTTTCCTATTGATGCTGACTTGCCTTATCGTATTTCTTTGTTTGATGAGGAGATTGAGAGTATTCAATATTATGATGCCAATACCCAAAAACGCCAAAGTGAAGAGCTAGAGTCTGTGGCGTTTTCTCCTGCGTTTTTGGCGTTGGACGAAGAGCAGTTTGAGGGGCTTAAATTGCGTTGTGAGCAGAGTCCTTATGATAGTTTTGTCAAAGATATTGATGCTTTGGGCTTGTGGCATTTGGACGCGTTGGGGCAGAGTGGATTAGAACTTTTTGAGGGTGTTTTGGCTTCTAATATAGACGATGAGCTAGAAGAAATCTATGCCATTACTCAGCCTCATTTACCTCAATCTGCTTTTGATTTGCCAAAGATAAAAGAGGGGACGAAATACCGTGACCTAGAAGCCATTAATCCAAACAAAATCCTCTCTTCTCACAAAGACAAAAAGATTACGATTTTGGCAAAAAACGAGAGCATTATCCGTGGGTCTGCGTTGGAGAGTTTTGAAAATATCTCTTTTGTCTATCAAGAGGGGATACTCAATATTTTGGGTGCAGATATGCTTATTTTGTCGCTCAATAAACCTCTAAAAGTAAAACGCGTCAAAAAAGCCACCATGATACTAGACGAACTCAAAAAAGGCGACTATGTCGTACACGAAAACTACGGTGTAGGAGTCTTCAAAGCCATTGAAAAGCGTGAGATTTTGGGGGCTAAGAGCGAATTTGTGGTGATGCATTATCAAAATGAAGATGCCCTGCTTATTCCTGTGTCTAGCCTAGAGGTGATTGACCGTTATGTGGCAGAGGGTGGGACTTTGCCGATGTTGGATAAGCTGGGTAAGGCTTCGTTTAAAAAGC
>JAMOTK010000062.1 GCA_027062365.1 Sulfurovum sp. | reverse complement strand
ATATTACTATATCCTTAGAACTCTTATACCGTAACCTCTTGACCAATGAAGTGATAGAATTTCTACTATATTCTTTATCTTCATAGACAAATCTATATATATCTTCATAAGATACCGTAGACTCTTTTGAATGTATTAAACATTCCAAAAATAGTAACTCATAGTAAGAGAGCTTTATCTTTTTATCTTGTAGATACAGCTGTTTATACACATAATCCCAATGATAATTATCAGATAGTTTAAGTATAGACACATCAAAATCAGGATTAGATTGAGCAACACTGATACTCTTTAGTAGCGTATCTCGAAGCTTAGTTGTCTCTATCGGCTTGACAAGATAAGAGGCGAGATGTAGTTCAACAGCACGTAATAAATACTCTGTATCGGTATACGCAGAAATAATGATAATCTCTATCTCTTTATCTGTTTTTCTAATCTTCTCTATCAAATCAAGACCATTAAGCAAAGGCATATTTATATCTGTAAAAAGAATATCAGGTGTATACGCTTCATACATAGCCAAAGCTTCTATCCCATCATTTGCTTGATATATAGTATCGATAAAGATACTTATATAATCCACCAACTCTTCTCGTAACAGTACATCATCTTCAGCCACTAATATAGATATATTTTTCATACTTTTATTATATACTAAAACTATGTCAAACTATGTCACGTATCTCTCTCTATCCAAAATTCTACACCCTCAAAAGAGAGATACCACAAACTTTCATCGCAATAGGCTATAATAATCAAAATATATATCTAGGATACATACCGTATGGCATCACAATCAAATTCAGCACTCATTTGGGCGACAGCAGACTTGCTTCGTGGGGATTATAAACAATCAGATTATGGTAAGATTATCTTGCCCTTTACTTTGCTTAGACGCTTGGAGTGTGTACTCACACCCACACGAGAAGCCATACTCAAAGAGCATGATGCTAGAAAAGAGTTGGGTATCCCTATGGAGCAATTTTTGACACGTAAATCAAAGCATAGCTTCTATAACACTTCTACCTTTACCCTAACCCAACTTCGACACCCAAATCAAATCCAAGCCCCAGTGCTTGGGCTTTTAAAACTCCCTATCACCTAAAATAAATTTACCTGCACCACATCTATTCTATGTAACTTCTGCTAATATCTCCTATTTGATATTTAATACCCAAGGCATCAAATATCTCTTTTTGCTCACTATTGAGCTCTGTACTTTGTCTGATGTAAAGTGTTGTACCATCCTTGCATTTCATACTCGTTGTTACTCTATTGGTACTTGCTAAAATTCCTCTGATAGTATCCCAACTATGATGAATGCCTTTCTTCTTTAGTTTGTATCGTATAGTATGTACTATACTGTAGGCTAAAAGTGTAAGAAACAGATGTGCATCTACTCTTGCTTGTGTTTGATGAAATATGGGTCTGAGTCCCAGTTCTGATTTGAGACTTTTAAATACTGCTTCTAAATCAGTCAGTGTGGTATAGGTCTTCCATAGCATTTTTTCATCCATTGTGGTGTTATTGGAACGTAAACAGTAGACTCCGTTGATACTGCTCTTTTTATCCAATGATACTTTCTCACTCCACTCTATAGTATTGGCATTCTCTCCATCTTCTTCTTTGGTGATAGTGATATTATAATATTGGGCGATTGTAGAGTATTTCTCTTTGAGTCGTCCCACTCTTTCAAGTATCTTTTCATACTTTTTAGCTCTTCGTTTTAGAGTGAGTCCATCTTTTAAATATTGAAGTGACTCTACAAATAGGGCTTGTACTCTTTTTTGCATTGCCTCCTCTTTATCTTCTCTTGGTTTGGAGTGAACAAACAGCTCTACTTCTCCATTCTCATTGATAACCTTTTGGGCTCTTACTATTACTTCATCTTGACCATTTAGTTTTACAGGCGTAGCTTTTGTTTCATCAAATGATTTATCTCTTTTTCTACTGACTACAATATACTCATATCCATTCTCTACTAAGTAATCAATATTCTCTTGCGATGCGATACCTGCGTCCATCACGACCAATGAACTCTTACCTGTAAAGAGATTATCTTTTTTCTTTACAGCTAATTTATCAAGCATCTCTTTAAATGTTGTAGCTTCACCCACATTACCATCAAATATTTCACTTTTTCTTACAAATCCACTACTGTCCAGCATGACTGCTAAAGTAACCAATGGTGTATCACTTCTTTTTTCTTTACTTCTTCCTCTTTTAGCTCTATTGATGCCTTTGGCTCCTCCCTCGAAGTAAGTGTTTGTCAGGTCATAGAGTGTAATGGTCTCATCGTATTCAAATATTGCTTTTTGTTTATGGTAGAGATGTTCTTCAAGTTCATCTTTGTCGGTATAGAGTTTATCTGCTACTCTGTAGATATTGGATGATGACATTTGCTTGAAATCACATCCTATCAGTTCATTTATACCTGATGTGTTACTAAGCCACTTATAGGCTTTGATATCAGAGCTGGGTTTGACTATTTTAGCAACCAATGAGCCTATGGCACTATTTACTTGTATATTTGTGTACCCCAACTCTATAAGCTTATTATCTAAATAAAGTTCTTTTATCGTCTCATACACCACAGCCTCTACACCTATAGATTTTGGATCACTATTTTTAATGCTTGTGATATCTATCTCTTTATAGATATCTTTCTCTACATGACTACTATTCTCTTTTTGTATAGCTTGTGAGGTTACTATCTTTTTGGCACACTCCTGAGCTATAATCTCTAATTCACTATTGATTTCAAAGAGTCTATCTCTTTGTTTTAAAATATCATCAATTCTAGTAGATAAGTCTCTCCAGTCTTCTTGTTCCACAGAGAAATCGCTTCCTAAATTAAGCAGCGTTACCTTCTTGACTTTTTTACCTATGCGTACAGACTCCATCAATCGATAGGTATAATATTTCTCTGAACTGTTTTTCTTACTTTTTGAAATAGTTTTTATTATATACATGGTGGGAGTATAACATAATTTTATGATAATATCAATAGTAATATTATATTCGGGTACCACATTGGATATTTAGGTACTAAAGCCCTGAATTACGAGCTTTGGTTTGGGTTTCTAGTGGTTTTGGGGTGGTTTTTTGGATTTGGGTGTCGAAGTTGGGTTAACTAGGTTAGAAAAAGATTATGTAGCTAAAACGATGCAATATTTCTTAAAATCAAATAAGCTAGACAATTTCTACTTTACCGAAGCGTGGGTTATAGGTGGTGGCTTTTCTGCAGCCATTATATCGGCTAATATGTGCTATACGACACTTCACAGGTCTCATCTTAGCTAGAGATTAAGTACGCTTTACAAATAGAAATATACAAACTTTCAAGTATCTTATTAAAAAAAATTATGTTTAAAAAACACCTATTTACCCTTTTTTTGTAAAAATGAATGACTATTCATTTTTATTTAAGCTTAATTTCTTTAGAATAATGAATGATTATTCAATCAAAATTCTGAATACGAACTAAGAGGAGATGAGAATGGGTAGAGACAAAGAAGAATCCGTAAAAAAACTCTTTACGGCTGAAAGTGCTAAGGTAGAGACCAATAAAGGTGAAGTATATTATGATGAACTCTATGCTTCTTGTCAAAAAAGAATTGATGATTTAAAGCAACTTAAACCACTCAATAATAGAATGGACTTCCTCGAAAGTGTAGAAGACCAAGGGCTTGAAAGAAGAGATTTCCTAAAGTGGGCATCGGCTACGACTGCCATGCTTATGCTTCCTGCTTCTTTTACACCCCTTGTGGCAGAGGCGGCTGTGCTTATGAACAGAGTACCTGTGATTTGGATAGAATTACAAGACTGTGCGGGGAACTCCGAAGCACTTTTACGCTCTGATGGTCCTCAAATTGATGAGATTATCTTAGATATTATCTCACTAGAGTTTCATGAGACACTCCAAGCAGCATCAGGACATCAAGCCGAAAAGCAGATGGACGAAGCGATGGAGCATTTCAAGGGTAAGTATCTTCTCTTTGTAGAGGGTGCTGTACCCCTAGGAATGAATGGGCAATATGGCACAATCGGTGCAAAAGCAGAAACATTTGAGCAACATCTACACCGTGCGGCCGATGGTGCTGCGGCTGTGGTGGCTGTAGGGTCTTGTGCAACCTATGGTGGTATCCCTGC
>JAMOTK010000061.1 GCA_027062365.1 Sulfurovum sp. | reverse complement strand
TATAGAAACAGACGAAAAAGGTTTGGTTTGAGGATGAACCTTATTTGTGCTATCCTCAACCTTGATGCAAAGCCTATCTCACCGAAAGAAATGGATAATTAGATATTGGGGGTTTTAGGAGAGGTCTCTTATATTAATTGTTGATGATATAAGTGACCGGTACAAGCCACCCATAATCATCTTTAGTTCTAACGCTAATACTCGAAGCTATTGAGTTACCTTGCGGGTTAAGTGCTATAATTGTATAAGTGTAGGAAGTCACTCTTTTTAGATTAGTTACTATATATTGTGTTGTATTGGCAGAAAGTGTTGCTATTAATATGCCATTTTGATAGATTTCATAGCTTGTTTCATTATTAGAAGTATCACCCCAAGAGAGCGTAACCATTTTACTCTCTAATGATGTAACTTGAAAGCTTGTAGGTTGATTAGGGACAGGACTTAAAATATGAGATAGTGCAGAAAACCACACATTTGCCATTTTATTATATCCTGTATTATTGGGGTGTGTAGGATCTTGAAAATCATTAGTGTAATGAATACCTGCTCCATACTCCATATTTACCACAACTATATTATCACCTGAACGTATACGATTATTGGCTATAGTCTGTATATTACGATTTAAACTACTTATCCAATCATAGTGTTGGCGTCTATTGATAATACGGGCTAAAATGACTTTAATAGGGTGATGATAGTTTTGTTCATATCGGGCTATTTCATTGAGTATATTATTGATACCTCTAACATCGTCATCCCAATCATTACTTCCAATATGGAGTAATACAATATCAGGAGGATTTGCAATGAGTTTACTATAGGTAATATTGGCTATTTGTTGACTTGTCCATCCTGGATAGCCTTCGTTGTGTGGGTCAAACGGGGGTACAATAGCACTTCCTGCATTACGAGAACCTACAAAATCAACATGATAATGAGCATCTTTTAATTTATACCAAAGATAATCACGATAAGCATGGCGTAAGCTAGCTGGTCTTGGAGAGGGATAATCTGCATAAGAGTCATCATAGGTAATAGAATCCCCTAAAGGCATAATACGTGTGGGTTCTACAGATAGCAGTAGCGTGAGTGAAAAAGTAAGGATAAAAAATATTTGTTTCATTTTGTGTATCTTTTAATGTTTTGCACTGATAGTCTCAAAGTGTTCACATGCTGGGTCAAACCCATAATCACATGCTTGGAGATAATAAGCTTTTGCTTTGCTAAAGTCTTGTTCTACTCCCAAACCTTTTTCATATAAAATACCAAATTCATAACAAGCAGTGGCTTCTTTATTGTCACAAGCTGTTTGCATATGTGTCAATGAATTGGCATGTACATGCATAAGTAATACAGAGAAAATAATTATTATTTGTTTCATTTTTTAACATTCCTTTATTTGTATATATATGTATGATAGCTAAAATAGACTTTAATTAAGGGACAATATCTCCTGCTTCGTAGGCAGCGTAGTAGGTACTTCCATCGTCAAATTTATTGACGGTTAGTTTAGAAAATTTTTCTAAATAGTCCCAAAAGTCATCTTTGAGGTCTTGGTCGATGTCTGTCTCTCTTAGGGCATTTTCCATACATCCTAGCCATTCAAATCGTGCTTTTTTATTGATAGAAAAATCATCATGAAGACGTATCATATATTCATTGATATTCATCCCTTGGGCATCACCTTCATAGACTTTAGGACCACCACATATCTGTATAAAGAAAAGAGAGTTCTTTTTTTTGATGACTTCAAATTCATCTTCATCTTGTGGAAAAAAATGAGAGATAGAACTGTCATAAATCTCATCATAAAATCGGTACATTAAGTCTTGCATCCCATCATAGCCTAGAGCCTCATAAAAAGCAGGGTTTGGAAGTTTATACTTTACTGGGTTACCTTTAATGGTCACATCAATATTATACATGCGTATTCCTTATTTTAAATATATGATGTAATTATAACATAGTTTATTTATCATCACAATACCGTTTGAGAATGCACCTATAGGCATCTATGCGTCTGTCTCTAAGGAATGGCCATATATCTCTTACTTCTTTGGTGCGTTTGTGGTCTATATCAGCATAAAGGATGGTCTCTTTTTGGTGTTTGGCTATGGCGAGTATCTCTCCTTGTACACCACATATAAAAGAGTTTCCCCAAAATTTTGTACCCTCTAGTACACCTGATGGGTCATACTCCATACCTACACGGTTACATGAGATGAGAGGTATAGTATTGGTTATAGCATGGGAGCGTTGGATGGTTATCCAGCTGTCTAACTGTCTTTGCTTTTCATCCTCACTATCTGTATCAAACCATCCTATAGCTGTAGGGTAGATGAGTATTTGGGCACCTTTGAGTGCCATAATCCGTGATGCCTCAGGATACCATTGATCCCAACAGATAAGAACACCTAGTTTGCCTACAGATGTTTCTATGGGTTCAAATCCCAAATCTCCTACGGTAAAATAAAATTTTTCATAAAATCCAGGGTCATCAGGGATGTGCATTTTACGGTATTTTCCTGCTATCTCACCATTGCTTTCAAAGACTACGGCTGTGTTATGGTAGAGTCCTGCTGTACGTTTTTCAAACAAAGAGGTCACAAGTACAATTTGATTTTCTTTGGCTACTTTTGACCAAAATTGTATATCTTCTTTAAACGTATTGGCATAAGCAAAAAACTTGGTATCTTCGCATTGACAAAAGTATTCTGTTTGGTGTAGCTCTTGGAGTACGATAAGCTTCGCACCATTGTGAGAGGCTTCTGTAATCTTAGCTTGAGTATAGGCTCTTGTTTTGGCTTTTGAGCCTTGGTAAGCGTGTTGTATAACGGCTGTTTTCATGGTGTCTCCTAATGGGCTATGTGCATAGTAGAGCAGTGAAGACTGCCACCTTGCTCTATAAGTTTGAGACAGTTAATCGGGATAATTTCTTTATCAGGAAAGCATTGTACAAAAATATCATGCACGATTTTATCACTTACATCACCATACGTAGGGTAAAGTAGGGCATGATTACAAATAAGAAAATTGGCATACGTAGAGGGTAAGCGTTCTTGATGCTTGTTATAAATCGCCTTAGTCATCGGTAGAGGTATGAGTGTATAAGGCAACCCAGCCATCGTTCTAAAGCTTTGTAGCTGTTGTTCCATCTTGGCTAATGCTTCATAGTGTTCGTCTTGTCTGTCTTTACACTGCATATAGACGATAGTATCTGTACGTACAAACCGAGCCAATGTGTCGATATGTGAATCGGTGTCATCTCCTGCTAAGTAGCCAAAATCAAGCCATAAGATACGCTTTGCTCCTAATACTTTACGAAGTTTTTCTTGTAGTTTCTCTTTGCTTAGACCTCCGTTTCTATTGGGGTTACATAGACAGGCTGATGTTGTGAGTATCGTACCCTCTCCGTCACTCTCTATCGACCCCCCTTCTAATACCAAATCAATAGACTCCAAAGAGATAGTACCCATATATCCTTTTTGGTGTAACGTACGGTTGACTGCATTGTCAAGTGACGCTTCAAATTTACCACCCCAGCCATCAAAAGTGAAATCTAAGAGCTTTGTCTCACTCTCTTCTTTGATAGAGATATATCCATAATCTCGTATCCATGTATCATTGGTAGCTATCTCTATAAAGCTCATATTGCGAGTAGAACAAAACAGGGAAGCCATCTTACTCTTGTCTTGACAAATGATATAAACGGCTTGTTTATATGCAATGGCTTGGGCAATGCGTATAAAAGGAGACAGAGCCTCTTGTAGCCCATCCTCTGCCCAGTCTGTATTCTCATGTGGAAAACTCATAAGCACACGTTGTTGTCTCTCCCATTGGGCGGGTATCACTCTCATTTCAATCCTTTTGGATATAATTCATTTATGGCATCTATTACAATAAACAAAAACTTTTTTTATCATAATCTTAACCAAATAGCACTTCAAACTGGCTCAATAGAAAAAATAGCCATTGTTCTAAAAGACAATGCCTATGGACATGGTTTGTCTCTTATGGCAGAACTGGCATCCTCATTTGGTATCAAACACGCAGTGGTACGTAAAACACACGAAGCCCTAGAGATAGAAACTCTCTTTGATACGGTGTTAGTATTGGGAGATAAGGCTATCAAACATCCATGCTATAGCTATGCTCTAAATAGTCTTGCAGATATAGCCCATGCACAAAAAGGTGCAAAAGTAGAACTCAAAGTAGATACAGGTATGCACCGAAATGGTATTGCTATCACAGAATTAGACGAAGCGTTAGAAGCTATTACCAAGCAGGGCTTAGAGCTTGTAGGGCTTATGACACACTATCGTAGTGCCGATGTACTAAGCTCAGAGTTTTTTTGGCAACAAAAACAGTTTGCATCACTCCAAAAACAGGTCAAAGAAGCAGGATTTAGCACGATACGCATACACTCACATAATTCAGCATCTATCTTACGAAGTAAATCATTTGATGAAGACGTGGTACGTGTAGGTATCGGTGCGTATGGGTACAATGAACTCCCCTCTATCTTTGATAGCATAGCACTTAAACCCATACTCTCACTCTATGCCACTAAGATAGCTTCACGAGAGATAAAAGAGGGGCAGAGGGTAGGCTATGGGGGCAATTTTGTAGCCACTAGGGTGATGCATATTTCTACCTATGATTTGGGCTATGGAGATGGTTGGTATCGTCATCATACGGACACTCCTTTTATGACAGCAGAAGCATTGCCTATTTTGGGGCGTGTTTCTATGGATTTTATCAGTATCGAATCCAACAAAGAGCAGATTTGCATTATGAATGATGCCCAAAAGGTAGCCAAACAATGGGATACTATCTCTTATGAAGTCACCACCACGCTACACAAAGAGATAGAGAGAACGATTGTCTAACTATTGATTCATCTGTTCTAACAAAAGTGCTTTTGCTTTGTGTCTTTCTATGAGTTTTTTCTCTTGCTCTGTGAGAGGTTTTGTTCTTTCTTGTGGTATGGTTTTTACAGGTGTAACCGTAGTCATCTCAATTACATCTATAAAGTTTTGAGGATTTTTATTGACCTTTTCTTGATGAATCTCTTCAGCTGTTTTGGGGACTTCTTCACTGTGTTCTACTTCTTTTTCAGTTACTACTTCTTTTTGAACCTCTTTAGGTGCTGATACAGACACATCTGCTATGCTAATCGTTTCTTTTTGGACTATAGGCTTTTCTATGACTGTGATTTCTATTTTTTCTTTTTGTATTATAGGTGTTTTGATGATAGGTTTTGGAATCTCTTTTTTTATTATATTTTTTTCTATCACATCGTTGAGTACCTCTTGCTCTATTATTTCTTGTTCTACCGCGATAAGGGTTTTTTCTTTCTCTGCTATATAGTTCTCTTTAGTATTCATGAAATACATAATATACACAATATTTAAAATAAAAACAATACTTAAAAAGAGAAAAAACATTTTTAACCAAGCTATTTTCTTTGGTGTTTTTTCTTCATCTTCATTGATAATATCTTTTTTACAATACTTTTTTGTCGAGACATCGGCATCAGTTAGCTCGATACTAGATGCTTCACACTCTGTATTGTCTTCCATTACGTTATCAATAGGTGCTTGTATATTTGCTGTCTCTATTTCTGCTTGGCTAGGCATAGGTTCATTCTCTACGATAATATCTTTCTCTTCCTTAGAATGTTTTTGAGGCATATCCACAATTTCTTCTAACACTTCTTTATCCATGCTATTATCACTCTTTTGATTAGATATTTCATCAAGTATTTTATTTAAAAGTGTATCTTTTGGTGCTTTGTGTTTATTATCAGGTACATTCATTAGGTGTCTTTTTTGATTTATTTTGTTTGTATATTTTATTGAATTAAACTTAATTTTTCATCATTTGTTAATTTTTGACTCTAGTATTATTGAACATTATATTTGGGATGACGTATTAGGTATCCTACTTGGAGGTCAAAGTCCGTGACAGTGAATGAGAAGTTGCCTAAGATGTTTGCTTGTTTGTTGAATGGGGTTGGAATGTTAGAGAGAGAATATTCGCAAAGCCAAAAAAAGAGAAAGTCATCACCAATATCAAATAGCGTAACATTTTACATCGTACTACTGAGGGATGTTACGCAAAAAATGCTTGGGTTTAGGTGCGAAAGTTAAGACATTTAAATCAAATACAGAAATACGTAGAATCATTAAAGGTAAAGCACAAGAGTATGAATATAAAGGACAAATGAAAAAGTCATATGAATACTATGTTGAAGATTTAGAGATTGATGAGTTTGCATATCAAGCATATATGATTAAAAAAAGAAGCAATAGCAATAAATGGATTATTGCGAAAAAGAGATACTTATCAAGTGAGTCAAAACTATCTAAAATTACTTACTTTTTGTCAAATAGATATTTTCAAAAAACTTCACTATATGGAAAGTTTACAAATACTCAGTATTCAACTTATATTATCTTAATAGTGTCATTTTTACTTTGGCTATGGAATAAACTATTGGAAGCAAAAAGAATAAGAAAATATGACAAGTTCAAAAAGATGAAGTTTGAAAATCAAAAAAAGATACAAGCTCTTGAAGATAAATATAATGAAAATAAAATTAAACACTATGAATTAGAAAGAAAAATATTGGGTATCGAAAAAAATTTAATTAATACCCTTGAGACCTCAAAAGAATACAAAGAAGAGCAATTAGAAAAAATAGGTTCTCTTCGAAAGGAAGAAGGTATCTTAATAGCTCAAATCGAGCAAGATAAGATGCAAATTATAGAACTTGAAAAAAATTCATTTACATTAGAAAACAGTTTAACAAAAGAGCGTGAAAAACTCAAAGAATATGTGAAAGATATAGAGTATAAAAAATTAGGAGAAGCGTCTACACAGCTAAAACTACTTTGGAGGCATGAGCCTTCATGGGTAGAAAGACAGAGTATTGAACAGGCTACATCACTAAAAAAAACCAATTTACCATTTACTCTTACTCAAGGGTTTATTGCCTTTGAAAATTAGTAACCATTCAGCATACAACAATTTTTTCTTAAACTAATATCTATTTTAAATAAAAAGTCACTATTAATATAGAAAAAGCTTATTGTTTAAGCTAAAAAGTACATAAATGTACTCTAATTAGAGGTTTTTTGGAGTGATGCTGAATGGTTACGAAAATTATATAGACGCAGAAGTCAAAAGGCTAGATACTTCTAGTATGTTATTGCAAGATGCCACTTTTAATCTTTATGCTAAAATTGATTATATTGTAAAGAATAATCATTTATCTACTGAAGAGAAAAGACGTTATCATGCCATAAGAAAAGCTAGAAACAAATGGTTTCATAGTGCTATTTATCCTGATATTAAATTAATGGCTTCATTAGTTGAATTACTCAATGAGAAGAAAGTTGATATTATCCTTTGATTAGTATATCACCTGTGAAATACTTATAAAACAAATATTCTCATAAATAGACATAATCCGACTACTTAATGCTCTATACTCTCCTTATCAAAACATAAGGGATGAAAGATGATAAAATTTACAAAGCATGGTAAGGACAGAATGAACCAAAGGGGTGTTACAAAAGAGATGATAGAACTGACTGTGGAGTAGGGGGGGAAGTACTTTAACGACAAAATCATCTTGAAATCAAGAGATATTAAAAAACTCTCAACACTGTCGATAGAATTGTCTTGGAGTAATAATTTGGCAATTTTTTCCAGCTCAAAGTTACAAGCAAAGATGAAAATCCAAGTATAGGTATACTTTTATGTCGTGAAAAAGACGATGAAGTGGTAAAGTATGCATTGAGTAGAAGCTTGAGTCCGACAGTTATCATGATTCTTAGTTTCAAAAGAGTATTTTTAAATTATGCTATAATATATAAAATTTAAGAGGTGATAATTATGACAGCAATAATGAATAATACCAGTTCATATCTTGATTTTTTTGATATTGCACTCGATGCATATGAAAATAAAAAAATAGATGTATATAGAAAAATTATGACTACTTTGATTGCATCATATAAAACACTTTTACATAATATTGAGATAGAAAATAATGATTTGGAAACTGTAGAACATCTTACTATCAATGAAGAAGATTTAGACTTTTTTTATGATACGATGTATGATATGGTTGATTTGATAAAACTATTAAAAAAACATCTTTCTGCTGTAAAAAATAAAGATGGTCTATTTAATGACTTATATCATACAGTAGATAAACTACATAAAGCTATTATGCTACATATCGATATTATCTCTACCCAAGAGGTAAAAGAATTACAACGCCGTTATGCTAAAGCAAGTTAATGACTATAGAGTATTCTAAAGATTATTTACGGACATTAAAACGGTTCACTAAAAAACGTATTTTATCTTCTACTCTTCTTGATAATGCTATAGAACTTTATCTCAAAGATAATACAGACATACGTTTACAGTTTAAACCTATCAAATGTAAACGTGATAAAAATAGACATTCTATACGTATCCCAAATACACAATACCGAATATTAATGTCCATCGTAAATGATATTTCACTCTTAGTTTGTATTTGTGACCATGATGATTATGATTTAAGAAATAAGAACTGTTAAAAATATTCTGATTTAAGGGTCTTTAGTTTTGTTGATATATTTTCTTATGACACAGCTATTAGGTTGTGTTTGAGGTATAGTTTAATGTGCTTAATAACCTTGCTAAAATCAACTGACAGTATTGCCTAAAGTACGTGTTTTAGGGCTTTAAATGGTGGAGGTGAGGGGAATTGAACCCCTGTCCTAAAATAGTTAGAACTATGACTCTACATGCTTAGTCGGTGTTGTTAATTTTAATCTAGTTTTGTACTACACTCAAAACTTTGCTAGACGAGCTAGGATTCTCACCTTGTGGCATAGCTTCCACGAGGCATAGTCACCAGATGTGATACCCAAAGTGCAAAAGCACCTCCAAATAAATGGAATCCGATTAAGATGACACTCCTCGGTAGGGCAGTCCTCCTCTTGCGAGGGGTTAATGACTTACGCTACTGCGTAAGCTGGACGGTAATCTGTGTTGTTTGCGGTTAAATGCGTTTGAGCCGCGTAACGGAATTGCTCAGTCCGACATGCACATAGCCCCGACTACTCCAGTCGAAACCAAGTCACCCCCAATAGTAAAAATCTATTAGAATTTATAGATAAGAGAATTTTAACACTTTTAAGTTATTTTGTCAATAGCTTAATTATTGATTGGCTATAATGAGATAAAATATAAGGGACATAAATGACACTTACAAGTAAAGTACTATGGGCAATGGCGTTAGGTATTATCGTCGGATTGATTATTAATTTAGGAGGATTCAATACTCCTGATAGCTTTACCCATGATTATATTGTAGGTGGGCTTTTTTATGTGGTGGGTAAACTCTTTATTGTGGCACTTAAAATGCTTGTAGTCCCTTTGGTCTTTTTCTCTTTGCTTTCTGGGGTCTTTGGTATTGGTGATATTTCTAAGCTAGGTAAAGTCGGTGCAAAGTCGGTGGCTCTTTATGTGATGACTACGGCGATTGCCATTGCTATGGCGATTGGATTGGCTGCTGTTATTATCCCATTTTTTAGCTCTGTTAGTATTCAAAGTGATAGTGCCTTTGTAGTCAAAGAAGCACCAGCACTCTCAGAGGTACTTATCAATATTATACCTGATAATGCTTTCAATGCTTTTGCCTCAGGCAATATGTTGCAAATTATATTTTTTACTATTTTACTAGGTATCTCTTTGCTTATGGTGGGTAAAAAAGCCAAAAGTATCGTAGAAAGTGTAGAAGTGATGAACGAAGCGATGATGCACATGGTCAATATTGTGATGTCCGTAGCCCCTTATGCAGTGTTTGCACTTTTGGCTAAAGCTATGTCAGAATTGGGATTAGATTTATTAGTGCAACTTATTGTCTATGTATTGGTCATTTTATTGGCATTGTTTTTGCATCTCTTTGGTACATTGATGATGATTTTAAAGCTTTTTTCAAATCTTAGTCCTAAGGTGTTTTTGCCCAAGATACGTGATGCACAGATATTTGCTTTTTCTACCTCTTCTTCTAATGCGACGATACCTGTGACTTTACGTTCTGTGACCAAGCGAATGGGTGTGGATAATTCAGTAGCTTCCTTTACCGTACCTTTTGGTGCAACTATCAATATGGATGGTACGGCTATTATGCAAGGGGTTGCTACGGTGTTTATCGCCCATATTTATGGGATAGAGTTAGGGCTTAGTGGCTATCTAACTGTGATACTTATGGCAGTTTTAGCCTCTATTGGTACAGCAGGAGTCCCTGGTGTTGGACTGATTACGCTTTCTATGGTTTTTGTGCAAGTGGGGATACCCGTAGAGGGGATAGGGCTTATCTTAGGGGTAGATAGATTACTTGATATGGTACGTACAGCAGTCAATATCACAGGGGATGCCGTAGTCACGTGTATTGTTGCTAAAAGTGAAAATGAGATAGATATGGAAATATTTGAAACCATCAATAACGGTGAAGTAGAAGAGTTAGAATTAGACAAAGAGATAGAAAAATCTTTTGCCGAAACCATACATGATACAGAGACTACACATTAAGTGAAGGAGTCATAAAATGACCAGTTTTAATACCTATTATATAGATTTAGAACGCTTAAAAATATTTGTAAAAGAGTCTTCTATAGTAGATAGTATTTCACTTTTGATACAAGTATTTACAGCCAATAATGATAAAGTTTTTATCCAAAAACTACTAGATGAGCTTAATACTATTTTACCTCAGGCTATGATTATAGGAAGTACCACCGATGGTGAGATTATGTCAGGGAAAGTTTCTACGAACACTACGGTATTGAGTTTTACTACATTTACGATGACGAGACTCTCTTCTTATTGTTCGGTACATCAAAGCGATGGCTACTATTCAGGTCAAGCAGTAGCACAAAATCTTATAGGGGAAGATACCAAACTTATTATTGCTTTTGCCGATGGATTAAAGACCAATGGAGAAGCTTTTTTAGAGGGCATTAGTAGTATTGATAACACAGTGATTATTGCAGGAGGACTAGCAGGAGACAATGCTACTTTTACCCAAACATTTGTGTTTACCAAAGATACTATCTTGACCAATGGGGTAGTAGCTGTTGCTTTAGAAAGTACTTCGTTACATGTTTATAATGATTATAATTTTAATTGGCATCGTGTGGGTAAATATTTGACCCTTACAAAAGTAAAAGAAAATAGGGTTTATACTATAGACAATCGTACAGCAGTGGATACCTATAAACATTATTTAGGGGATAAAATGGAAGAAAGGTTACCTGCTGTGGGTATTGAATTTCCTCTTATTTGTGTACACAATGGGGTGAGTGTTGCTAGAGCTGTACTGAGCAAACATGAAGATGGTTCTTTAAGTTTTGCTGGTAATTTTAAAGAAGGCGATAAGGTACAGTTTGGCTATGGTGACCCAGAAGAAATTTTGAAATATTCAAAAAGTATTTTAGGAAGGCTTCAACATCATCCCTCAGAAGCTATTTTTATCTACTCCTGTATGGCACGTAGGCATTTTATGCCCAATAGTATAGAAAGAGAAACATTATTTCTGAATGCAGTTGCACCTGTAGCTGGATTTTTTACCTATGGAGAATTTTTTACCTCTTCTAAAAAAGAATTGCTTAATCAATCAATGACATTGATTTCTTTGAGTGAAAATGATACGCTTTTGCCTCCTATACTTGCTTCTAATGAAGAAGATATAGAGACGTTAAATTCTACACGTGCCTTAATTCATTTGGTCAATGTAACCAGTACAGAAGCGAGTGAACAGGAGATGTTAATAAAAACAGAAAGTATGTTTGAATTGTTATTTAGGGCTTCTCCTGATGGTATATTATTGATTGATTCAATAAAAATTATAAAGTGTAATCAAAAGGTATTGGATATCTTTGGTTATACTTCAGAAGAACAATTTTTAAATACAAGTCCCTTACGTTTAATGCCACGAAATCAACCCAATGGTATGACCTCAGTGCTTATGATGCAAGAGATGAAAGAGTTGGCTATCAAAAAACAAAATCATCAATTTGAATGGATGAACAAAAAAGAAAATGGTGAGCATTTTTGGACAGATATTATGATTACTTCACTTGACCTCAATGGTAAAAAGCTGATTTATATTGTATGTAGAGATATTTCTAAAAAGAAAGAACGAGATATTGAAATTATACGTCAAAAAGATGCTTTATACCATCAAGCAAATCATGACCATTTGACACAATTACCCAATAGAAACTTTTTTATGCAAGAACTCAAAAACACACTAGTAGATGCTAAGAAAAATCAGTATGAAGTTACTTTATTATTTATTGATTTAGATAGATTTAAGCAAGTAAATGACTCTTTAGGGCATCTCATTGGAGATGAAATGATTAGGATAGTAGGCACAAGATTACAAGATATGATGTCTTCTTCTGATTTTGTTGCACGTTTAGGTGGAGATGAATTTGTGGTGCTTTTAAAAAATATTTCCAAAGAATCTATTTATATCAAAGCAGAAGAAATATTAACTACGCTAAGAGAGCCTATGAAGATTAAAGAATATACTCTTTACTCTTCAGGGAGTATGGGTATTAGTCGTTATCCTATAGATGACATCACAGCAGACAATTTATTTAAACATGCTGATGCAGCGATGTATAAAGCCAAAGATGAGGGAGGGAATAACTTTCAGTTTTATAGTCACGAGATGACTACCATCGCATATAAAAATGTCATGATGGAAAAAGATTTACGAGAGAGTATCAAATCAGAAGGATTTGAAGTCTATTATCAACCCCAAATTGAAGTAAAAACAAAGCAGATTGTTGGGGTAGAAGCACTGGTACGCTGGAACCATCCTACGATTGGGTTTTTATCTCCTGATAGCTTTATTCCTATTTCTGTGAAGACGGGTATGATAGTAGAATTGGATTTATGGGTGATGAAATCTGCGATGGCTACCTTTTCTAAGTGGAAAAAAGAGGGACTCAATCCAGGTATTTTGGCACTCAATATCACGATGAAACAATTAGAATACCCTGCCTTTAAAAAAGAAATTTATAAAAGTATCAAACAAAATGATTTTAAGTACGAATGGTTAGAACTTGAAGTGACAGAAACCGAAGTAATGAAAAATCCTACCAAAGTGATTAAAATCTTAGAACAGCTACATCACTTGGGTATCTCTATTGCTATTGATGATTTTGGTACAGGATACTCTTCTTTGTCTTATCTTAAACGCTTACCTATTGATAAATTAAAGATAGATAAGTCTTTTATTTCTGATTTAGCAGACGATAAGGCAGCAAAGTCTATTGTCAATACGATTATCGTGTTAGCACAGAGTTTAAATCTTGATATTATCGCTGAGGGTGTTGAAACCAAAGAGCAAGAATCGTTTTTATTGTCACACGAATGTTGTTATGCACAAGGGTACTATTACTCTAAGCCTGTTGATGCTAAAAGCCTTAGAACATTACTCAAAAAGCAAATAAAAAAACAGAAGAAGCCAAAATCAAAGAAGCTAAAATCAAAGAAGCCAAAATCAAAGAAAGAAAAAGCCAAAAAGCCAAAATCTAAAGATTAAAGGCTTAAACTAGCGATAAGTCCTGCGGCTGTTCCTGCTTGATGTGTATGTGGTTGATAGAGATAATTTTGGACTTTTTGAGGGATATGTAACGGTGTCTCTAATGCTTCAAATTCTTCTTTGGCTAATTGTTTGGCTTTAAATAGAGCCATTTGTACCCTAGAGTAAAAATTGGCAGCCCCTTCTCCTGATGTTTCTATAGATAAAAAGTTGGATTCAGGAAAACGGTTGGTAACTAAAGATTGCACCCCATCACTCACAGCAGAGGAGGGCATACAGCCAAAAGGTTTGACCGAGATAACCAAGTGAGAGAGATTGTCTTTTACCGATTCGATGAGGTGGGCTACTTCTAAGTGACCCTCTCCACCTTCACAGTCTAGGGTATAAAACTCTTGGCTTAATTGGGCTAATTTGTCCATATCTGGTATCTCATAGTCATGTAGTCCTATCGCTTTTGCATAGAGTGTAAAGTAGGTTTTGACAGTTGTTTTTCCTAGCTTTATCATCATTTTGGTTTTCATTGATGAGAAATCTATAGCAGATGCCCCCTCTACGGATAAGGACTCTCTTTTGAGTACAGCACGTTCGGCTTCCCATAGACTTAGCATAAGACGATTCATAATAGGTTGTGGGATACACTCAGCCCCTTGGGACTCCAAAAATCTATGGAGATTATAGTTGCCATCTCCCTCCGTCATCGCTGCCCAAAATTCGCCCATGACCAGTACTTTGGCTTTGGGTTGGAGTCTATTGAGTGCTACTTTTTCTAAGATACTACGACAGTCCCACATCGCTTTGGTCAAATTCTTTTTCTCTAAAAATGCTGTGGATACTGTGTCTTTACACGCTTCTATGGCTTTGTCTACTGCACCCACTTCTAGCTCATACGGACGCATCTTATAGCCCAAAAGATTGATAATGTCACCAATAATAATAGACTTCACAAGCACCACAAAAAACTTAGGGCTAAAGTTCAAAATATCATCTTCTATCTCATCGCCTTGAAAGATACCTTTGTCATGCTCAAAAGAGGTAATCCTAAAACCATCAAACCCTGCATCTCTTAATGCCTTTTTGTACTCTGTGATATACATACCAAAACGACAAGGTCCACACCCTCCTGCTGTGATATAGACATATTTTGAGACTATCTCTTCACTACTTAACCACTTTTCATCTCTAAGATTTTTTAAGTACTTCACTAGATTTCCTACTGTAAAGTAGGTAGGGTTACATTGCCCTCTATTGCCATAGGCTTTGCCTGTTTGAAACGATTCAAAGTTAGGATTGGGTAATGAGATATAGTTTTCTCCAAGAGATTGTAATGCTGCTTGTAAAAGCTGGTCTTGGAGTATGGTAAGTCCTCCAGAGACCATGATAGTCTCAGATTTAGGTGCATACTGAATCTTCTTTTTAGGAATATCTCTCCATTGTGTAATCTCTTTTCCCAAAAAGTTTAAATCACCATTTTTATCACTCATCTTTACTTTAGTACATGCTATACTCATACCAATTCCTTTTCTTCTTTTTTTATCAATGTATCTACTTGTGGTTGTTGTGACAAGGTACGTTTGTATTGCTCTAATGTATACGCAAAGGTCTTCACACGTATCTTGATAGACCCACCTGGCTTGTTGGCATCAATATCATGAAGCGTCAGATGTGGTGTACGAGAAGCCCCTAGTATCTTGTCTATGATAGAGTAGGTCGGTGCATCGTGTCCACACTTAAAAGAACTCAAATCTAAGACAGCGACATTGGGATGACGTGCTGCAAATTTGGCTGCCCATACCTTTTGGGTAGAATTGGTAGAAAAGTTTTCTGCCCATACATCACGTATATCATAGGCAGAAGCAATACGCTCTTGTATCACATCTGCTTGGAAATACGTAGATAAATAGGCTTCATCTTTGGGGATAGCACGCATAGAAATAGTCTTAAATCCTAAAGATTGAAACTCATCTAACACTTCATGATTCATCCCTGGGTCAGAGTGGTAAGGGCGACCGAGTAACAAGATGATGACCTCTTTTTCTTTCACGGCATCATCTAAAATCTTACGACCTTCTCTCATAATATCAGCATCATTTTTAGCCAGTGCTTTCCATGCTTGTGTCACTGCCCAATTACTCTCATCTTCACTGATACGAAGCCTTTTGTGCCATGTGTTAAAAAGTTGTTTTTTCAGTAAGTGCTTATTATCAAAATTGAGGGTATCTTCTACATAGTCTATGTTTTTTTGTGCAAAGAGGTCTTTCTCTTTGGTAAATGCCGAATAGACTACTTTGGGTGTACCTGCGATGATAGGGCAAGAGGTTTGTCCCATGGTATGTTTGACATAGCCTGGTAATTCAGTCACAGCAGGAAACCACATAAATTCAAAACCCTTACGTGCAAACTTCTTTTCATACATAAGTGCATAGACATGTGACTGTGCTACTTTAGCAGGATAGCATGAATCTACAGAACCATACTTTGCCCCTTCTAAATACATATCTTCATTGGAAAAATCTGAAAATATAACATTTTTGGGACTAAGTTCAAGGGCTTCAAGATAGGTACGCAAAAAGGGTGCAAGTGAATAGATATTGAGTACTTTAGGGATAGCTACTTGAATATTGCGTCTATAGGCTTTGTCTTCTTTGCTAGAGACCTTAAAATCTCTAGAAATATTTTTACGCAGGGTAGGACCCCATCCTCCTAGGGTCACTTTGACTTTTTGCTCTTGGATTTGGATGGTGCTAGAAGGCAAGGTATCGATACTATAAGAAGAAGCAAAAAGGTCATAAGACTCTTTTTTGACAAGGTTAGGGGTATTTTGTTGTAAATCTTTACGACTATCTTTGAGTATTTTAAGTGCTTCATGTGACTCCACTGTCCCCTCCTCACAAGCAAATCCTGCGATATAACGTACAGGTGTAGACGTGGGGGTTTTGGTATCAATAAAGGTACGAGAACAGTTGATACTACAAAAGTGACAACGCGTACTCTCATCGGTTTTAGAGGTGTAGGTCATTTGTAAGGCTTCTTTCATCCCTACAAAGGTAGCATAGCCACGCTCTAAGACCACATCTTTGGCTTCTATGGCTGCCCCATACGCCCCAGCTTCTCCTGGGTGTGGGTGTACATCCACTCTGGCATGAGGTACTTTTTCTTTGATGTAATCTACCTGTGCTTTGAGGGCTGCTTGATTGTATTGAGTTCCTCCTTGAAGCACGAAGTGGTCACCAAAGGCTGCTAAATTTGGTGCTTGTACGACATATTGCCATACGTTTTTAGGCAATACTTTAGAGATACCTGCAAAGAGTTCTTCTTTGGTGTATCCCTCTTTTTGGAAATTGACTCTATCGGTATCTAAAAAGACAGCACAACCATAATTAAACATTGGGGCTTGTTTGGCAGCAAAAGCAATATCAGCAAAGCCTTCTACCTCTACCCCAAATTGTTTTGCCATTGATTGTAAAAGCGTACCATTCCCTGCTGAACATTGGTTAGAAAGACGAAAGTTCTTCATCATGCCATTTTCCATAAACAAGACTTTTATATCTTGTCCTCCAATATCACAAATCACGTTGATACTCTCTCCAAAAGATTTTTGTGCCGATTTCATGTGGGCGATAGTCTCTATGATATTGGCATCAGCCTTTAATGCACCCTCCAAAACATCAGCAGCATAACCCGTAACACCTAAGCCTTGAATATCATAATATCCATGAGGGTCTTGGGCTTGAATCTTCTCTAAAAGTTCTAAGGTATCCACGATAGGATTGCCTTTAGAGAGTTGATAGACTTTCATAAGAAGTGTTCCTTGTTCATCACAGAGTACAGCTTTAGAAGAGGTAGAACCTCCATCTATCCCCATAAAACAGACAGTTTTTTGAGTCAGTGTAGGAGGTGTAAAGGCTTTGATAGCATAGGCTTCTTTAAAGGCGTTTAGTTCTTCAGGTGAGCGAACCAAAGGGGCATCATTGTTACTATTTTCATTTGTACCTCCTGTATCTACGAGGGTTTTGAGTTGGATAAGACCTGTAAAAGGTTTGTCATTGCTCTGCTCTCCCTCTCCAAAGATGACAGCACCTAAGGCTGCATAGTATTGGGCATTGTTCGGTACATTTACAAGAGTCTTGATGTCTGCTTTGTCATAGGGTATCCCTCTTTCATCCCATATCTCCATGATACGCATACGCCAACACTCTTGCAAAAATGGCAAGTAGGTATTAGGACCTCCTAAGAGTAATACATTGGGCATAAGAGTATTACCACGTGTCAGTACAGTAAGGTTTTGCATCACGATAGCATCGGCTAGAGAGTTCATAATTTCATCAGAGGGTACAGAGGTTTTGACAAGATTAACAATATCCGTTTCTGCAAAGACCCCACATTTGGCTGCCACATGGTGTAGTTTATCGGTCTGAAATTTTAGTTTTTGTATATCTTTACTTTCCATTCCTACTTTCATTGTACACTTTTCTATGGTAGCTCCTGTCCCTGAAGCACATTTATCATTCATAGAAGTAAGGACAGATTTTTTACCGTCTTCACTTTGCTTAAAGTGGATAATCTTAGCATCTTGTCCACCCAATTCTATGACGGCTCTTACATCAGGATGCTTATGCTCCACGGCTAAAACTACGGCATTGACCTCTTGCACAAAACGGGCATTAATCGTAGGTGCAATACGTGAAGCCCCTGAGCCTGTGATATAGACTTTGTTTATTTTATTATAAATATCGCTGTGTGTCTTTGAGAGAGCTTCTAGCAAAGACAAAAGTGTAGGGGCTTGTTTGGTATCATGGGCTGTGTAGGCCTTGGCTACTATTTCAAAATCTTCATCACAGACTACATACTTTACCGTTGTTGAACCAATGTCAATACCGAGTGAATATTTTTGTATCATTATCTTTGTCATATTTGCCCTTTATCTATTAATCTTTTGTTTTATTTCTGGTTTTTAATGCCCATATTATCCATACTATACCAATGATAATAAAAGGTAGGCTTAAAAACTGTCCTGTACTCAAAGGTAATTCACTACTATAGTGGGCTTGGCGTGTTTTGGTGTATTCGAGCAAAAAACGTAGGATAAACATATAGCTTAGAAAAACACCTGGGAGTATCTTGGTAGCAAAGGCACTAGAAACACTACGATAGATACTAAAAAGTAGTATAAAAAGCACCACATACGCCGAAGCTTCATATAGCTGTACAGGGTGTCTAGGAAGCATATCGATACGCTCAAAGATGATAGCCCATGGCTTGTCTGTAGGGATACCCAAGATTTCGGAGTTAAAGAAATTGCCTATGCGTACAAAAGTAGCAGTGATAGCCCCTGCCATAGTCAAACGTGCTAAGAGCCAAAAGAATGCAACGCTATAGACTCTTGTATAGATATACACAGCCATAATCACCCCAAGCATACCTCCATGACTAGCCAATCCACCTTTCCATACTTTGAGAATTTCAAGTGGATGGGCAAGATAAAATTCTGGTTCATACGCCAAACAATGCATCAGTCTAGCCCCTATGACTGTGCCTACAATGATATAAATAAGAAAATTATCCAAATCTTTTGGGTCTTTGCCCTCACGTTTATAGATGTATTGAAGTAGAGAAAGTCCTAAAAAAAATGAGCCTACAAAGAGTAAGCCATACCAACGTAATTGTATCGGTCCTAATTCTAAAATATTGGGATTGATATTCCAAATAAAATATTCCATTTGTGTCTGCCTTATATTAATAAAAAGCATTATACTCTAAATTGTTTAAGAGACTTTTTGCTGATTGAAATACGTGATAATTCTCTCTTCTAGCCAATACTTTGGTCTAAAAATACTCCCTGAAATAAAGCCTACATGCCCACCATGCTTGGATACCTCTAAGGTTACATGCTCAGAAAGTTCTTCTTTACTAGGGAGGATGTCACTGCTCATAAAAGGGTCATCAATTGCATGAATGATAAGCGTTGGGGTACAAATATACTTTATATACTGTTTGGCACTCGATAGTGCATAATACTCTTTTGCTGAACTAAATCCATGGATAGGTGCTGTGTATGCCCCATCAAAATCCCAAAAGGTCTTAAGGTCTTTGACGGCATTTTCATTGATGCCTATCAAGCTTTGCATGGGGTGTGTTTTATATTTTTGAAGTAGGCTTTTTTTGAGGTGTCTCATCAAATGGTATTGATAGATTTTAGCAAAACCTTTATTGATATGATTGGCACAAATATCAAGTTGTTGAGGTGCTGAGATAGAAACCATCGCTACAAGAGGACTATCTGCTTTCCACTCACCCAAAAGTTTGAGCAACATATTTCCCCCTATCGAATAGCCTATGGCAAAAAGAGGAGCATGAGGATAGGCACGATGCAATGCATCAATCCACGCTTTAGCATCAGAGGTGTCTCCACTATGATAGGCACGACTCAAAAGATTTTCTTTGCCAGAACAGCCACGAAAATGCATCAATACAGGGGTATATCCATGTGTTAAAAGCGTCTCTATCATCCCTTGAATATAAGGAGAGAGATACGAGCCTTCAAGTCCATGAAACAACACAACGATAGGATGCTTTTGTGTAGGCATCGCTTTTTGATACCAAAAACACTCTACAAAATCGCCATCAGACAATGCAAAACGTTCTATCTCAAAATCAAGGGCTTTACTCTTTCTAAAGAGCGTTGAGTAAAGCGTTTGAATATGAGGGTTTTTAAGTCCAAAAGCAGGTCGAAAAGCGATACTATTTTTTGAATGCATTTCCTAGCATTCCTTTGATAGCACCTTGTAAATCAGCAGGATAGATAACAAATTTTGCATTTTCACTTTCGCTCATCTTTTCGAGGGCATTGATATAACGGTCGCCCAAAAGGAACATCGCAGGAAGTTCTTTGTCTTGAATATTATCGCTTATCATCTTGATAGCTTCTGCTGAAGCATTGGCCAAGACGATTTGGGCTTTGGCTTCACGAGCAGCGGCTGCGAGTTTACCATCGGCTTCTAATATCGCAGCATTTTTGTTACCCTCTGCTGTGGTTTCTATGGCACGTCTTTCACGTTCTGCTGCTGCTTGACGCTCCATAGATTCTTGCATCGAAGGGCTAGGGTTTATATCTTGTATTTCTACAGATTTGACCGTCACTCCCCAGTCTGCTACATCATCAACGATAGCATCTTTGAGTTTGTTCTTAATCTTTTCACGGTTAGAGAGGGCTTCATCCAGTGACATTTCACCCAAGATAGAACGCAAAGTAGTCATAATGAGTTGTTGGATAGCCAACCTAAAGTCTTCTACCCCATACAATGCATATTCTGGTTTGGTCACACGTATAAAGGCTACGGCATTGGTAAGAATGATAGCATTGTCACGTGTGATAACTTCTTGTTGAGGAATGTCCAAGATGATGTCTCTTGTGGTAATCCTTTGGCGTACATATTCAAGGTAGGGTACGATAATATTGAGTCCAGGCCCTAAAATACGAGAAAACTTCCCTAATCTTTCTACAATCCATTCTTCCCCTTGTGGGACGATATTAATCCCTTTATAGAGTGTGACGATGATTAGAATTGCTAAGATAATGACGATATTTAATACTTCCATAATATATTCCTAATGTGAATTTATAAGTGTTTGAACAACCATGAGCTGTCCACGTATGTCTATGATTTTGACACGGGTGTTTATTGAGATTTTTTCTTCGGATATAGCATGCCATAAAGTATTGCCCAAGACAGGGGTATCAAAGATAACTTTACCTCTTTGATGAGGAGCAATCTCAATACTCACTGTACCTAAAGTGTCTAAACTATGGTTAGATTGCCCAGAACTTGTCACGATAGGACGCTCTCCCCATCTCTTCCACGCAATAAATGTGACGGTAGAGAGTAAAGAAAATAGAAGTAGCTCCCAAATGAAACTTAACTCCATCATCCATCCAATAAGTCCCACAAAGATAGCAGAAAAGCCCAAGCCCAAAAGCAAGATAGTCCCCGTATTGATTTCTAAGATAAGTAAAATGAGTCCCAATATAATCCAATGCCACCATAAAACCGACTCATTGAGCAGTGCAACCATCGTTATCTCCTTTAATTTCTCTTATAAAACATTATATCATGTTTTTGTTATTGATATAATTTGAGCTAAAAGATACTAAAGGGTGGAATAGGTATAATCAAATTAACTAAAGTTCAAAATGGATTGATATGCTCAACTCGTTCCAATCTACTTTTCCTTATCTTCTCTCTTTTTCTCTGTTATGTGCTATTAAAATTTTAGCAATAATATAAACATCCAATAGCAATTCGATAATAAATAATAGTATAAAAAGTATAATTATAATACCTACAAGTGCTGGAAAAACTTGATCAGGAAAAATAAAAATCAATGCAATACTGATAATAATCAAATATTTTTTGTAACCATTCAGCATCAAACAAAAACAGGTAGATAAACTTCATTTTTCAATACATTACCCAACTCCTCAAGCACCGAACGATTGTTCTTTTTCATGGTAGAGATGAATCCTCTAATTCTGT
>JAMOTK010000060.1 GCA_027062365.1 Sulfurovum sp. | reverse complement strand
TTTTATGTTTAGTATTCATCTCACCTCTTACTAATTTCTCATATCTTTTTTTAGTCTTTTATTCATGCATAGTCTTTTTCAGTATTTTACTGTTTTATTCCTGATTTAAGTTGTGTAGAAAGGTATGTATAAGGGATAAAATGAAGCATATTGATAAACAAAGCCTAGAAAATACCTATGCTTTATTTGATACAGATGATATAAATGTTATTGAGGTAGGTACAACTAAGGGTTTACAAGAAATTTATCATTATCTTTTTTGGGGGGGTCTTTATCCTTTTTCAGGAGAGATTAGAGAGCTAAATATCTCAAAAGGAAACTTTAGATTTGCAAATAGCCTCTATCTCAAAGAAGCCTTAGTCAAAATTGAAATGATGAGTGAAGATAAATTTGAAGATATTATCGCCAAATATGTAGAGATGAATATCGCCCATCCTTTTATGGAAGGTAACGGTAGAAGTATGAGAATATGGCTAGATATGATACTCAAAAAACAACTCAAAAAACTCATTAATTGGCAATTTGTAGATAAAGAACGCTATCTTCAAGCAATAGAACGAAGCCCTATCAATGATTTAGAACTTAGAGTGCTTTTAGGTGAGAATTTAACAGATAAAATTCATAATAGAGAAATTATCTTTAAGGGTATTGAGCAATCTTATTATTATGAGGGGTATGTGGTTGAGTAGCTTTGTACCTTCTCTCTGAATAAAAGGAATATGTTATGAATAAAAATTGTGTCATGCATCTCAAACATGTTTTTCTCTTTTATTTATATTTTGTTATTTAAACATAATAAAATATTATGATATTTATTAACATAGATTATAGTCATTAATGTCAATATGTTTACTTGACATTAGATTATAAATATGATAAGATACCGTTACATTTACAAAAGGACAAGTCAAATGAAAAATATTACAACTAAAATCGTTACTCTCTCTTTTATTACAGCTACTATGCTCCACGCTACTAATGGGGATAATCTCATCGCTACAGGTGCAAAAGCCAGAGCTATGGGTGGAGTGAGTATTGGTATGAGCCAAGGTTCAGAATCTGGTTTAAGTAACCCTGCTCTTATTACAAGTGTAGAAGGTACAGAAGTTTCATTTGGTGGTACACTCTTTATGCCAACTATTGAGACAAGTTTTAATGGTGCTGGACTGCCTCCACAATCACATGTAAGTGATGCTGATACAAACATGATTCCAGAAGTTTCTATTGCTCATAAAATCAATGACAACTGGTATATTGGTGTGGGTATGTGGGGAACTGCTGGTATGGGTGTAGACTATTCTAAAGCAACATTCAATCCTTTACAAGGACAATTAGGTAACCTCAATATGGTAACCAATCTTCAACTTTTACAATTTGGTGTACCTATTGCCTATAAAACAGGTGGATTAAGTGTTGCTGTAACACCTTTGTTACAATATGGTAACCTTGACATTAATTATCAAATGCCTACACCTACAGGTATTGCCAATGTAGGTGCTGGACTTGCACAAGATTTTGGTTTTGGATACAATCTAGGTATTGCGTATGACTTTGCACAAAATGATGTACAAGGACTGACTATAGGTGCTTTATATAAGTCTGCTATAGAGATGGATTATGCCAACCAACTTACAATAGCAACAGGACCTTTTAATCAACCTCCTTTCCCAAATGTATTAAGTAGTGACATTTTAGAACAACCTGCTGAAATAGGTATCGGTTTCTCTTATGTATCAGGTCAACATACTTTTGCTATGGATTATAAAGTGATTCAATGGTCAGATGCAAAAGGCTATGGTGAATTTGGTTGGGAAGATCAAGATGTCTATGCTTTAGGTTACCAATACGAAACAGAAGCATGGGCATTAAGAGCTGGTTATAATCATGCTAGTTCTGCTGTAGTAGAAGTAAGAGACCCTAGACTAAACTTCTTTAACCTTCTAGGATTCCCAGCAAATTCTGAAGACCATTATACCTTTGGTGGGACGTACAATATCTCTAAAGCATTCTCTATGGATTTAGCTTATGTTTATTCACCAGAGTCTAGTAGTACATTTAATGTAGCTCCACTTATGCCAGGTGTTAATTCTCTTACTACCTTACATGAAGAAACAAGTCTTACTTTCCAACTAGTATATAACTTTTAGGATTATTTATATAGAAGATGTGGCTTTAATGCATCTTCTATCAATCTTTAAACACCATTAATTTATAAAGGATAAAAATGTTAAAAACAGTATCAAAACTATCTACTATACTTGCAATCCTTGCAATGACAACCCTCTTGGCACAAGCCTCTAAAATTTCTGCTTATTATGATGCACCTTATGCCCCAACAAAAACAGTAAAGTCTAAGCTATCTAAAGCTGGATTTAAAGTACTAGCTACTTATTCTCCTGCTTCAAAGGCAAGTCAAAAAGTAATTGTTTTTACAAATAAACAACTCACATCACAAGCGAGTACAAAAACACGTGGCTTTGCAGCTATTCAAAGGGTTTTGGTAGATTCTAAAGCCAAAACAGTACGTGTAACTAATCCTATCTATTGGTCTAAAGCATTTATGCAAAAAGCATACAAAGCAGGTACAGCGACTGCTGCTAAAAAGTCTATAGAAAAAGCTTTAGGTAAACTCACAGCAACAAAAGATGTTTTAAATGCAGGTGACCTTTCGGGGTATCATTTTATGATAGCAATGCCGTACTATGAAGATATGATTGAACTCAAAGCGAGTACAAACGTAAATAGTAAAAATAAAATTTTTGAACTAAAACTCAATAATGGTAGTAAACTCATTGGTGTCAATATGGGCAAAAGTACAGAAGGCTTTGTCAATAAAATTGGTACAGATAAGTCTATCTTACTTCCATATACTATCTTGATAGAAGGTGGTAAAGCGTATGCCTTACACCCTAAATATTATATCGCACTTTCTTACCCACTTCTTTCTATGGGTGGATTTATGGATATTATGGATGTCCCTGATGTTATAGAAAAAAACCTTAAAAAAGTATTAAAATAAACTTTTAATATTTTATAATTTGATAGTACAAGAACTTTTCTTGGCTATCAAATTTAATATCTTAATATTTAATATGATATAATATGAGAATTCATATAAAGGACTCTTTATGTATTATAAAAAACTACATCTCCTCTTAGTCATCGCACTTTTTTCACTTTTTTTCACTCAATTTTCTTTTGCCAAAACTGCCAAAGAGATAGATAGTGCTGTAGATATAGCCATTGAAAAATTTAAACAAGATATAGATGGTAGTGAAGGGTTTTTACCTAGAGTCAAAGGATACCTTGTCTTTCCACGCGTGATTAAAGCAGGGATTATCTTTGGTGGTAAATATGCAGAAGGTGCATTACGTATCAATGGACAAACCCAACACTATTATGAAATGTCTGCTGCTTCTGTAGGGTTTCAAGCTGGAGCACAAGAGTATTCCATGCTGATTGCCTTTATTTCAGAAAAAGCACTCAATAATTTTGTAAGAAGTAATGGATGGGAAGCGGGGATAGATGGTTCTATTACAGCAGCAGATTGGGGAGAAAATATTGATTTATCTACCATAAGTTTTGAAAAGTCCATTGTCGCTTTTATCTATCAGGAAAAAGGACTTATGGCATCGATTAGCATAGCAGGAACAAAGTTTAGAAGAATAGCACCCTAGTCTATTAACTTAGCCTTTTATGCTATAATACAAAATATTAATTCAAGGACATACAATGAAAAAACATAACATACTCACACTTATTCTTGTCATCATTATGGCATTTACATCAACAACCTTCGCAAAATCAGCTAATGATATTGACAAAGATGCAAATGATGCTATCAATACTTTTATCGCTGAAAATAAAGGTGGCGATGCCTTTTTGGTCAAAGCCAAAGCATTTTTGGTCTTTCCTGACATCAAAGAAGCTGGTTTCTTTGTAGGTGGTAAATATGGTGAGGGTGTACTTCGTGTACAACGTGAAACAAAAGCATTCTATAGTATCAAATCTGCATCAGTAGGTATGCAAATGGGTGCACAGCAATATGCAATGATTATTGCGTTTACAAGCGATACAGCATTAAACAAATTTTTACTAGATGATGACTGGAAAACAGATGTAGATGGTAAAATTGCTATGGCAGAATGGAATTCAAAAGAAGAGTTAGATGATATTGATTTTGATACCGATATGGTAGCATTTGTATTTGATTCTAAAGGTATGATGGGTAGCTTTACTATGGAAGGCACACAATTCAAACGTATTAAACCATAATCAAAGTTATACTCTTACACTCCCCTTTGACAAAGTCATTCTTGGCTTTGTCTTTTTTATACTTCTCTCTTCATAAAATTATGTTATACTTTAATCAAATATTATAAAAGGATGAATATCATGAAAACATTTAAATATGTCAGTCAACTACTTCTTGTGCTTGTAGCACTTACGAATCTTACTTTTGCAGAGGATACTGCACGAGAAATTGATAGTGATACCAATGGTGCGCTTTCAGTGTTTTATAGTGAAGTAAAAGGTGCAAAAGCATACTTAGAAAAAGCCAAAGGCTATGTAGTCTTTTCTGATGTAAAAGAAGCAGGTTTTATCATGGGTGGAAAGTATGGAGAAGGTGCATTACGTGTTAATGGTCATACCAAAGGATATTATAGTATCGCTTCAGCCTCTATGGGCTTTCAACTTGGTATGCAAAAGTATTCATTGATTATCGTACTTACTTCGGATGCTGCACTCAAAAAATTTATGACCGATGATGATTGGGAAACAGATTTGGATATGAATATTGCTATGGCTGATTGGAATAATGATGAAGAATTAGATGATATTGACTTTGGTTCAAACATGGTTGGTTTTGTTTTTGACTCTACAGGTATGATGGGTAACTTCACTTTTGAAGGTACAAAATTTGACAAAATAACACCAGACCTTTAGACTTTACACTAAAGATAGGTTAATTAAACCTATCTTTATATGAACATTTTTGACACAATTCTTCTACAGCTTTACCCTCTTTAAATCCTGACAACATACTTTGACTACGTGCATTACTCAGTATTTTATCTAATGTTTGATGATGTAAATTACCCAATTCGATAATCCCATCACAGTCCAAGCAACAAGGCACTACTTTACCACTGGCCAAAATAGCAATATGCGATTGTAATCCTTGACATTTACCATCACCATAATTTTGATTATCCAAAGATGGCCACTCAAAATAGTTATCAAAATGTAGTAATACCTTCGTATCTACTCGTATGGATTTTGGCTTCTCTTCGTAAATAGTTTCTAAAGACAAATCTATATTAAAACTTGTACTAATCCTCTTAAAAAGTATTGTATTAAATGCTTTTTCACTCATCATCTCATCTAAATTCCATACACGAAGATTGATAAATATATTTTCTTTTCGTTCTACTTTAGCCTTACATAGTGCCAAAATAGGCGTAATATACTGCTCAAAAGTAAGAGAAGTGTCATTTTTATTAAAACTATTTAAAGAGATATTAATTTGTTTCACACAAGGATGAAAGAGTGTATCATAGCTATGCTTTTTGAGAAAATAACCACTAGTTGTAAGCATGGCTTTGAGTCCATATTTATGTATAATATCCAAATACTCATTCAAATTTGATTGCGTTAAAGGGTCACCTACCACATGACAGGCTATCTCTTTGGTAAAGTTCTTTGCTTGTGCAATAAGCGATTCAAAAAAATCTAAATCCATCTGATGATTAGGTAGGGCTTTAGTGGGACAAAAACTACATTGAAGCCCACAAACATTGGTTAATTCAATATATATACGATAAAATTTCATCTCTTACTCCACCTTAGTCTCTTCTGCTTTTAAATCTCTGAGGTTTACAATAAATTTATTGGTATTCTTGTTGACAGTAAAATATTCTACTTTTTTAAATGTATCTATCTTCACAGCTATATGATATCTACCCTTATCTAAAAATATTTTTAAAGCCTTAGAACATGGGACAATATCTTCATGCACAAGCTTCCCTTTTTTATTAAAAATTTCATAACTTACTTGACTCTCTCTCTTTCTACATTTTGCCTTAATAAGAAAATTTTTAAACCCTATATCTAGTTTTCTTGATTTATTGGCTTTAACGATAAACAGTATCTCTTTTTTAAACCCTTTATGTTCGACTTTCAACATATACTTACCAACAGGTAAGCGATGAACACTAAAGATTCTCTTCGTATCATGATGTATTTTTTTGATATACATATTTGCTATTTTACCCTTTTTATGGATAGGATAGATATAGCCATCAATACTAAGAGGTTTGGCAGTTGAAACATCAAATACACTAATCTCAATCTTACCCGTCTGACCCATAATGACATGGACTTTATTTTTTTTATTTGCTTTTATCTCAAAAGGAATATCTTTAGTAAAAGCATTATATTCTACGGTCATGATGTACTTGCCTAGAGGTAATTTATAGTTATTGATATTATTTTTATGATGCTGATTTAACGCCCATACCTTACCTCTATTGACAATCCCTTCTTTATCTATAGCATAAATATATCCATGAATATCTATCTTTTTAGCCCCTTTTACCTCACTCGCAGTAATCTGTACATTTTCTATTTGATTAAAAGCAATATCAAGCTTTACCCCTTCCCCAACTAAAACCTCAAAAACTCTTTTTTTAACAAAAGTATTATAGCTAGATTCTAGTAAATAATGCCCACTAGGAAGCTCTTTTCTACATGGTTTACCTTTTTGTGACCAACATGATTCTAACTTATCTTCTTGTACCTCGTCCATCATATAGATAGTATGATGTGCTTTTATTATCCTCTTTTTTCCTGCGATAAGAGCATTTATCTCTACATTATTTTCTTTTTTTTCTAAAAGAGGGATAGGTTTTAGCACAGGCATCACATCAGGGATATACACTCTTTTAGGTTTGGGTTTGATATAGGCTATCTCTTTGATAAGCATCTCTAGGCTACTATCTAATCCTTGTTGATTTTTGATAGTAAAATAACGCCCCCCCGTAACATCAGCGATACAAGACAACTGTTTTTTAGCTCTTTTCTTGACTTTCATTCCTAGTACATGAATCTTTAAATCTTTCGCCTTTTTTGTCAATGTTTTGACCATTGCACAAGGGTCAGGATGACAGGTGTCTTGCGAAGATGAGATTAAAATAATAGTAGTTTTTTGCTCCTTATACTTCATCTCTTTCGCCACAGTTTTAAGCAAGAGTAAAATAGGTACTTTCCCTTGTGCTTTCACAGATTTGAGTGTCGTTCTAAATTTCTTTTTATCCAATAGAGAGATATCTATCACACGTTCTATATCATCACAATCATTCTTAGAACGATGTCCAAAAAGTGTCAATCCCACATCTATCTTATAAGTAGATTTTCCTAAAATATGATTTAAAGATTTTTTAGCTATTGTTAATTTAGAATTTTTCCCAATCTTCCCCTGCATCCCCTTAGAGGCATCTAGTAGTATCATCATACGAGGGTTATCTTGTGCAACAAGAGTCATACAGAGTAGTAAAAAGATACTTATAATACATTTTTTCATATCTCCACTCCCCCTAGTATCATACTATATTTTATAAGGAGTAATATAACATAATTATACTCTATTATACGTGGATTTAATACTTAGATAAAATAATTTTTATCTTCTACCCCACCAACTTCTTTAATACTGTTTCTATCAACCCTTCATACGTCGATATAGCTTCCATGTCTACTGTGTTTCCTGAGCGAAATAGTTTGTGGTGCTTTTCTAAGTTTTTGCGTAGGGTGTCATCTAACCATTTGTCTTTGAAGTGCTTGTCTATAGATAGGTCTTCGATGCTACGTTTGGCATGAGAACGTGTGGCGATATGAGAGGCATGAAAGATGGCTCGTCCTAATAAAATGTATGGGAAATTTCTATTGTTCATCGGTCCCATTTGTAGGTAGCGTTTGCCTAAGTTTTGTCCTAGTACTTTGATGTCGGAGAGTTCTTTGAAGCCAAAGTATGCACCTGTACCACCCACCACTGCTCCTACCATGCCACCAAGGAGAAGTGTATGCCCTGCAAAGAGTAAATCTATCCCTGCTCCTGTGATAGCACCTGATGTTACACCTGTAAAGATAAGCTCTTTATGTGTAAGACCAAAAACAGAAGCTGATTCTTCTGAAAAGAGGTCTAATTCATCAAAGGTAAGAAATGCTTGTTCTTTTTTTAATTGTTGATGGTTCCAAATTATTTCAATCTGCTTTTGTGTCTTTTTTTCCAATGTACGAAGCGTATTTTTATACTTTTCTTCTACTTTTTGTTTATCCGTATCAAGCACTTCTTCTGTATCAAAAGAGAGTTTTTGTATCAATCCTAAAGATTGATGAATTAGCTTGGCTATATTTCCTGCACTCCTATAAATCTTTTGTTCTTGATAACGTTCAAAAAGCATAATGGATTTTTTGATAGGCGTTATCCACTCCTCTTTGAGCTGAGACATACTCTCTAAGATAGAGATATGCTGTTCTCTATCTGTTTTCATAGGATTAAAGGTACGTACCATTTTGAAATATTGTCCTAAAGCGCGTTTCCATTCTGCTGAGTAATCTTCTTCATCGATATGATTAATCAATGCCATAGAGGGCTGACCTGTCCAACGTAGTATTTCCATCTCGGCTTCATACTCTTCGCCATAAGGCTTAGAACCATCGACTACATAGATGATACCTGCACCCTCCATGATGGGTGTGAGGAGTTCTATCTCATCATTATACTTTACATCAAATTTATGAACATTGATAAATTTCTCTACCACTTCATAGCGTTTATCGGCACTTACATCATGCTTTTGTAACCATGCCAAAACCCGTCTAGCCCTCTGAAACCCTGGGGTATCTAGGAGTTCATAGAGTATCCTACCATCTACTTTGAGAGGAAAAGACCTCTGTTTGGTCGTAGTCCCTGATACATTTGAGATATGAACAGAATCATCCAATGCCAAAGCTGAAACGATAGAGCTTTTACCTTTATTAGGATGCCCTACCACTGCAAATTTGGGATACATACTTTCATCATGCGTGAGTGACATCTATTTTTCCTCTATTATTTGAGCATTGATGCGTTGAAGCCATATCTTTTCATTGTCATAAGTAGCCAATTTTCTTTCCCATTCTTTCATTGATTTTTCTGTGGTAACATAATGATTTTCTTCTGTGCCTATAGGGGTAACGATGACCTTAGCCACCGTTTCAACAAGCTCTTCAAGATAATCAATAAAGTCCATCGTAGGAGGCTCCCATGCTTTGACATAAAGCAGTACTGTACCCTTACTTTTACTGATAACTAAACTGTCTTCTTTCAGACTATTGCTCCCCCCTACTTCATAGACAAATGACGCTGTGATACAGAGACTATCATTGAGTACCTTTATCGTCATTTCAGGCATTGCCCAGCCTTGTACTATAGTATAGGTATTTCCCATATCCAACGCTATTTGTAGATGCCCCGATATGTCTATCTCTTGTTTTTCGGTACGTACCTCAGCATTGGTAGAGATAATAGGTTCATTAATATCACGTAAAAGCTGACGCACCCCATCCATACTAAGCATAGATTTTTCCAACGCCTTATGAAAGCCAAAACTAGCAAGTAGATAGACCAAAAAACGTAAGAAAATCGCATAAAAGAGTGTCGCACAGACCAAAAACTTCCACCATTCACCCAAAGAAGAAGCGTTTTTTATCATCTCTTCCCCTAGCCTATCCCCTAATCTAAAATAGTGACTTTGTTCTATCAGCTCCAATGAGGGTACTGCGGAGGGAAGCCATCCACTCCATGGGGTAGATACCATCAGCAAAAAACTATGAAAATCAGTAGGTGTTATCTGCAAGGTCGTACTCCACGCAAAAGCAATATCTTTGGTAGCTACCATCATCAAAAGTGACAAGCCCAAACCTATAGAAAAAAACAAAGCAATAAACTGCGATCGCTTTATCACAAGCCAATTGCTCAACAAAGGATTGATATGCAACCCTTCAATATCAAATTGAAAACGATGAGGAAGCAATAAAAGTATCTTCTCCATCCAATAAGCAGGAGAAAGATGTACCAAAACACTTTGTGTTTGCTGTGCTTTGAGCATAGAAAAAAGACTCAAAAGCATTGTAAACAAAGGCAATGCAATCACCATAGCCATAAAATAGACTACATTTACAGGGGAAGTACCATTATAACTAAGCAATGCAATACCCGAAAAAAAGCCCACCAAAAAGCCCAAAATCACTAACACAAAAGTCAAGCCATACAGATAAGTAGCAAAAGTCTCAGATAAAAGAGGATGACTTAGCGTATCATAACGACTCTCAATCCATGTAGTCAGCTGTTTTATATGCTTATTTTGTAAGCCACTATAAGACAAACCAAAACTACGTCTTTCTTCTTTGGTCGTTTTGTCCTGTTCTTGTAACTGATAGAGATTCAAATAAGATTTTATACTCATCATACACCTTAAATTTTTTTAAGATATAGTATACTCAAACTATCGTTAAGGGGTGTAGCTAAAGTAAATATTTTAACCCAACTCTATCAATGCCATCACAAAAGTATCGCCTTTGCTTCTTAAATTCTTTTAAGTATTCCTCAATACAAAAACAGAAAAAATCAAAACAACAAAAAATAGTCCCAAAACAGTAACTTGTGTCAGAGTAAATTTTTGACATTCATGTCTTTCTTGTTTTTCACATACCCCACCTGGGCAATATTTTGCTTCATTCTTATTCAATTTATTATAGATTTTACATCCTAGACATATACCAAATATTGATTCAAAATACAATAAAACCAAACAAGTGATACAACTTAATCCTATAAGTCCATTATGTAAGCTCTTTTCTCCAATCGGTGTTGTAGAAGGAAAAAGTATGGTTAAGCTAAACAAAAATATCGCTAAGCCAAGTCCTATCCCCCATGCAAACCTTTTTTGATTTGCTCCTACGTATTCTGGTACTTGATTATTTACCATAAAACGACCTATGAGTAAACTAGGAGCATATTTGGGATTGATTAATACCCGAATAATAAATTCAATTAAAAACACTGTTATAAATATTTGTGTAATCACTAAACTTTTTGTAATCATACAATTTATAAAAGAGATAAATGCAAATAAAAACAATATCCCTGCACCTGCTCTAGCTTCTCTCTCATTCAATACTTTAACCGTATATCCCTCAACAACTTCTCCAAAACCAAAAACTTTTGACATATATATATCCTTTTTCATAATATACTATTATTCCTTATTTTTTAGGATAAGTGTTTAATTTTCTACATTGTTCCAACATAAAGTACTCTCTATGTATCATCGACCCATTTATTTGAATCTCCAACCAATGTTTACCTGTATAAAGTGTGCGTGTACTCATATTGGCTTTAAAATGATGGCTTTTTTTGAGTACTATTTTTTCATCTTTAGAAAGAGTAACCTTTTTAAGTTTATATACTTTGGGGCTAAGTTTACCCACTTTGGTACAAAAATGCACGACATAATCAATCATAAGCATTGCTTCATCTTGGGCAAAAAGTGCTACTTCAAACTCCAATGCTTCGCCTATATATACCGTAGTTGTTTTGAGCTTCACTTCTCCTACTGTTATCGGTGGTTCTTTTATATACCCTAACATTGCCAAAGCTTCTTCATTGCCTTGTTTCACAAGTGTACGTAAAGCATGATTGATGATAAATGTCATCTCTTTTGGGTCTTGCATATTGGCATTTTTCCAACGATTTAACGTTTCTAAAACCAAAGAAGCATCTATCTTACTGATGTCATTAAGATGGTTTGCTACTGAGCGTGTTACATAACGTGTCTTATCTGTATAGAGTAACTCCAAATGTTTCAAAGGTATATGATAATTAATCTTCAATTTTTTTGCCCATGGTAACCTAGGTCGCAATCCCTCTGAAGCCAAACGCCGTTCATGGTAGTTCTCTGATACAGCACATTTTTCTAACATATCTAGCGTCTGAGTAGGAAAGATATTGATAAAGTCACGTATAGAAAACTCCACCGAAAAACGCTTGGTTATCTCACGCAAAGCACCCAATGAAAATGCTAAATACGTTTTAGTACACCCATAACTCACAATAAAATCACTATAAGGAGCATAGATAAAATCTCCAAAATCATTATCAGATTTATGTGTATCAAGTACATTAGGTAAAGCCTCTAAGAGTATCTGTGTAGCTCTGATATAATCTGAGGGAAGATATTTTTTCAATATCTTTCGTATATGATAGATACGTTCTTTAAGTTCTAAACATGGAAACTCTAATACCACTTCCTCTACAAACATTTCAACATCAAAAAGAGGATAAACCTCTTTTATCTCTTGGGCTATTTGTGTTACTTTTGTAGGGTTATAAAGTTTATCTTTTAAAGAAAACTTTTCTTTCATCTACTGTATACCCATATAAACATCTTCATTTACCCCCCCTTATATTGTAAGCTCATCTATGTTCCAATAACGGATATAAAAGTATTATACGCTAAATACTACCCAAACAATCAAAAATATGTCAAATTATAATATTTTCAACTAAATAGTCATTATTAGTAAACACACTTTTACTATACATATAACGACTATTTCAAGGGTATTTACGCTAAAATTGGGTTGAATGAATAGTTGCTACGCATTCAGACAACAAGTGGGAGAAGCAACATTATAAGACTAGAGGAACATAAATGACAAAAGAAACAATAAAAGATAAAATAGTTAATGCTCTAAAAGGTAAAGAAAATGAAATTTTAAAAACTAGTGAAATTATTGATTTAGTTTTAAAAAAATATCCAATAACTAATAAAACAAGTGTTATCCCAACTGATTATTGTTTTAATAAAAAAAATAAAGGTAGCAGTAAATATGAATTATTTGAATATATTAGTTTCGGAAAATTAAAATATATTGGTGAAGAAGAAATTAAAATTATTGGTCATGCATCTCAAAGTAGTTGATAACTCTTTCTCCCTTAACACTGTATAGGTAAATGAAGTGCCTTTATCAACTACTATATTTACGGTACGTTCTAAAATGACTGTAATCCCCTAAAACACGACCCTAGAGGAGTATAGCTTCAACTATTTTGAGATGCATGACCCGAAATTTTATTAGCTATCTTTAGTCGTTATCTTACACAAAATTAGAGTATTATGATAGGAAAAGTATTTGCTAAAACAATCAAGTCATTTTTATTAGCAAAAAAATTTCAAGTTAATTAAACTTAAATATTACTATAATAATTAAAATCAATGATTGGAGTAGATTATGCACACTTTAGCCGTACAAGTTGAAGATAATTATGTTCAAGGTTTCATGAAGTATGTTAATAATCATAGTGAAAATATAACTATTTCAAGAGATCCAAATTTAGAGTTAGACCCTTATTTTTATGAGAGAAAAAAAGAGCTTCACCAAATAAGAGCTGATGTCAAAAGTGGTAAGATGGAAATGTTATCAGAAGAACAATATGAAAAAGAGATAGAAGATTTTTTTTTGGAACTTGAAAAATAAAAAGGTCTAAGGAAGGACAAATTCCTTAGGCTTCTATGTACCCTTTCCATAATTTTACACAATAAACTTTAAAATAAGACAAAACTACCCCCTGCATATTTTAATACGATTAGCAATATTTATGCTATAATCTTTACATGAAAAATACACCACACTTTTTTACTCTTATTATCGGTACAGAAATTCTCAATCGTCGTCGTCAAGATGCTCATTTTGACTTTGTGAGTAAGGCTTTAGCTTCAAAGGGCTATAAACTTTCTGGGTCTTTTGTGATAGAAGATGACCCTGCGTTGATTGTGCAGACGATTCGATTTATCGTCTCTCATCCCAATCCTGTGCTGTTTTCTTTTGGAGGGATTGGGTCTACACCTGATGACTATACGCGTAAGTGTGCGTCTATTGCACTCAAAGATGGACAACTTTTAGTACATCAAGAAGCCAAGGCTATCATAGAAGAAACTTTAGGCGACCGTGCCTATCCTCATGCTATTAAGATGGCAGAATTACCTAAAGACGCGATGTTGCTTGATAATATAATCAATAATATGCCTGCATTTTCGCTAGAAGAGCGTTATTTCTTTATGCCTGGCTTTCCTGAAATGAGCCACCCTATGGTAGATACAATACTAGAAAAACTACTCCCTCAGAGCAAAGTCTATTATAGACATACACTCACGGCTCTTTGTAAAGAGAGCCTCCTCATAGAGGTGATGGAAAAGATGCCCAAAGAGGTAGAGTTTTCTTCGCTTCCTAAACTTCATGATGAGGGGTGGCGTGTGAGTATCTCTGTAGCTTCTGATGATAAAGCATTAGCATTAGAGTCTTTTCAGATGTATGAAGAGGTTTTAAAAGCCAAAGGTATAGTCTATAGCCTAGAAGATGAAGCATAATTTTGACATATTTAGAGACGCTTAAACACCCTACCATTAGACGGCTTTCACTCATACAGTTTATCTCTTATTTTGGTACATGGTTCTCTCAAGTGGCTATCTTTTCGATGATAGTCTCTTTTGGGGCTGATGAGATTACTATCGCTCTTACTGCCACCATGGCAATGCTTCCTGCTGTAGTCTTAGCACCTATTATTGGACTTATCATCGACCGTATAGAGTTTAAACAATTGATGGGTATTTTACTGATAGTAGAACTTAGTATGACTTTGGGCTTTATCTTTGTAGATTCACTAGAGTATGTATGGGTATTGATGATACTTATCTTTATTCGCTCCTCTGCTGCTTCGATGCTCTTTTCTGCTGAGATGGCACTATTTCCCAAGCTAGTCTCAGGCGAAATGCTCAAAAATACCAATGAGATACACTCTATCATTTGGTCTTTATGCTATGCGTTAGGGATGGCTGTAGGAGGATTGGCTACGTACTATATAGGCTTTGATATGGCATTTACAGTCGATGCCATACTCTATAGTACGGCGATAATTTTACTGATAGGACTACAAATATCTATAGAAAAAGTGACCCATACAGAATCGAACTTAGAAATGTTAAAAAATGGATTTTTATATCTAAAATCACACAAAAAGATACTCCATCTTATACTCCTTCATGCGGCCATTGGACTCACAAGTTTTGATGCACTCATCACACTACTTTCAGACTTTAGTTACAAAGAGTTTATCGCTGTACCCTTGGCTATTGGGTGGATGAATGCCACAAGAGCTTTGGGACTGATGATAGGTCCTTTTTTCATTTCACGTATTATCTCCAAAAATAATTTACACTATTTCTTTGTCTTACAAGGTCTAGCTATCATCCTTTGGTCGTTTTTACAGTACAATTTTTACTTCGCACTCATAGGGCTTTTTATCACAGGATTTTTTATCACTACGTTATGGTCATACACCTATCTACTCATACAAGAAGAGACCGACCCACACTATATGGGGAGGGTTATCTCTTATAATGATATGTTCTTTATGCTCTCTAATGTTGCAACAGCACTCTTTATCGGCTATGCTTCTAAATGGGGTCTATCACTAGAGGGTATTACTTTGAGCTTAGGTATAGGCTTTTTCTTCTTTGCTGGATACTATCTTTGGTTCAAAAAAAAGTATATCGTAAGATAATACTTAAATTTGATGAGCCATTAATCAAATTTATGATACTATTTTGAAAATTTAACCTATATGGAGATACCCTTATGGATATTAGTAAAATTGGATATGGTCAGAACCCTGATGCCGTGAAAGCGATTATTGAAGTACCACTTAATTCAGCAATCAAATATGAGATAGACAAAGAGTCAGGAGCTGTTGAAGTAGATAGAGTACTTTACTCTGCGATGCACTACCCAGCCAACTATGGATTCGTAGCCAATACACTTTCAGATGATGGTGACCCAGCTGATATTCTTGTACTGTGTGACTATCCTTTACAAGCAGGTTCATATATCAAGTGTAGACTTGTGGGTGTACTTATGACCGAAGATGAGTCTGGTGGAGATGAAAAACTTATCGCTGTACCTACTGTGAAGATAGACCCAACGTATGCAAAGATAAATGATTTGGGTGATGTCCCAGAACATACACTAAACCGTATCAAAAACTTCTTTGAAACCTACAAAATGCTAGAGCCTAACAAATGGGTAAAAGTATCTGGATTCAAAGATAAAGCAGCGGCTACTGAAATACTCGAAAAAGCAATTAAAAACTATAAATAAAATCTTTTATACCCTAGAGAGAAGAAATTCTCTCTTAGTTAAAATCTATCTCTTTCTTTCTATTTCGTAAATAATTATCTATACCATCAGCAATCCCTTTGGCAATAAGCTCTTGATACTTTGAGGTAAAAAGACGTTTTCTCTCCCATGCATGAGAGATATACCCTACTTCTACCAAAATAGAAGGTCGACTAGCACCCACAAGTACATAAAAAGGAGCATGTTTTACGCCTTTATCCACGATACCTGTATATTTGGTTCGTAAATTTTTCATAATACTAGACTGTACATCAATGGCTAGTTTATTGGACTGTACTATCTTTGGGCCAGTAAGCACTGAGTCTATAATCACATTTTGACTTAGTTTGGTTGTCCCTTTGAGGACAGACTTGTTTTCCCTCGCTGCAATACGCTGAGACTTTGCATCTCTTGTATTTTGTAAGAAAAATGTCTCTATCCCATGGATACGATGACGCTTCTTTTTAGGGACAGAGTTAGCATGGATAGAGATAAATGCCACAGCTTTCTTTTTGTCTGCAAACTTAGTACGTTCAGAGAGTTTCAAAAAACGGTCTGAAGTACGGGTCATATAGACAGGATGTCCACGTTTTTTAAGTAACCTTGCCACCCTTTTGGCTATTTGTAAGACTAAATCTTTTTCTCTTTTTTTTCCACCTATTGCACCTGAGTCATGTCCTCCATGTCCTGCGTCTATGACGATGAGTTCAGATTTATGTGAATGAGGCATTCTAATAGTTGGCGTATCATCAAAAAATGAAAGAGAAAATCCTTTTGATTTTTTGACTTTTTTATCGTTTTTGGGTTTTTTAGGTGGCTTTTTTGTACTATGACTAGGTAAAACGATACAATACTCATTGTCCAAAAAGAGTGGCTGATAGGCAACATTTTTGTGATGATTGGCTGTAATAACCACACGAACTATATCTTTTTTATATTGTGCCATACGTACATTCTTACTATGGTTTAAAGGCGTATGTTTATTGCGTAATGCTGTGTTATGAAAATCATATACATGGCGAGGAGGATTGTTAAGTACAAAATGCCTTACATTCTTAGCATCAAAACGCTTGGTAAAAGTAAAATGTATTTTATTTTGCTTTATCAAGGTTTTTTGTAAGATATTGATACTAGAAAATAGTATAGTATTCAGCAATAATACGACTAATAGAATCCTCTGTAGTCTTAGCATTTATAGACTATCTTCTCCGTGCATAAGTTTATTCATCAATGTTTTAACGCTAATAATCTCTTGAAGACGGTAGCCATTAGCTCCTGTAAAGAAGAGTCCAGACTCTGCGATACCATCATAGGCATCTGAGAGTCTATCTGCGATACAATATCCGACAATTTTCGCTTCTTCACCACGCTTACATGGGGCAACACAGTTAGAAATACATGCCACTTTAGGTGCGATGCCTTTTTCTATATCTTTATGGAGTTGTGTTCTTACCCCACGAGCAGGATACCCTACAGGAGATTTAAAGAGCTTAATATCTTCAGCTTTAGAGCCGATGATAATGTCTTTCATTACTTGACTAGCATCACACTCTACCGTACCAATAAAACGTGTACCCATCTGTACAGCATCAGCACCAATTTCCATCATTTTGATAATATCATCATGGTCCCATACACCACCTGCTGCAATCACAGGCATAGAACCCCAATTTTTGGCTTCTTCTATCACGGGAGCTAATATATTTTCAAGTTTATTCTCTTCTAAAAAACACTCATCATACTTAAACCCTTGGTGTCCACCACTCAAAGGTCCTTCAACAATCACAGCATCAGGGAGTCTATTGTGTGTTTTTTTCCAACGTTTACATAAGATACGTAGTGCTTTTGCTGTAGAGACAATAGGTACTAAGGCTACATCAGGGTATGCTTTGGTTGCTTCTGGCATCGTCAAAGGCAGTCCTGCCCCTGTGATAATAATATCTGCTCCAGCTTTACAGGCATCTTCTACAACACGATTGTACTCACTTTGTGCATACAATACATTTGCAGCCAAAGGAGCATCTCCACAAAGTTCTCTTGCATTATCAAAGATTTTTTGTAAGGCAGGATAGGAGTAAAAATTGATAGCATCCAAAGGTCTTTCTTCTTTACCTACTGTTTTTTCGACATAGGCTCTTTTTTTATACACCCCTGTACCCACAGCAGAAATAACACCCAATCCACCCTCTTTAGACACAGTACCTGCGAGTTGGTCCCATGAGACACCTACACCCATACCACCTTGTACGATAGGTTTTTCAATCGTATATTTTCCAATTTTAAAAGACTTAAATTTCATTACTTTACCTTTATTTTCGCAAATCTTTTTTTACCTACTTGTAAGATGTATTCACCCGTTTCAAGATTAAGTTTTTCATCACTTATCTTCACTTGGTCAATACTTACAGCATTTTGCTTGATGTCACGTCTCGCTTGGGAAGTAGACGATTCAAGTTTAGCATCTACCAATGCTTGACAGACCCAAATACCGTTTGACATCTCAAATTCTAACATTTCAGTCGGCAATTTTTTTGCTTTAAATACAGAGTTAAACTCTTCTTTAGCTAGTGTAGCTAACTCTTCATTATAAAACCTTTTTGTTATCTCAAATGCAAGGTTTTCTTTGGCTGTTTTAGGATGAATTGTACGAGATGAAACATCCTTTTGAAGCTTTGTTATATCCGATAAGGACATTTCACTCAAAAGTTCATAATAACGCCACATAAGTTCATCTGAAATAGAAAGGATTTTTCCATAAATATCTTTGGGTGCATCTATTACACCAATATAATTGCCTAAAGACTTGCTCATCTTTTGCACCCCATCAAGTCCTTCTAAGATAGGCATCATAAGGACAGCTTGTTGTTTTTTAATCTCATAGGCTTTTTGCAGTTGTCTTCCCATGAGTAAATTAAACTTTTGATCCGTCCCACCTATCTCTATATCACTTTTGAGGTGTACAGAATCATACCCTTGAAGCAAAGGATACATAAATTCACTCACGGCAATAGGGGTATTGGAGCGATAACGTTTAGAAAAGTCATCACGCTCTAGCATCCTAGCTACAGTAAGGTTAGATGCGAGTTGAAGCATACCTGCTGACCCCAATGCTTCTAGCCAATCGTTGTTATAGACAATATCTGTTTTGCTCTCATCTAAGATTTTAAAAGCCTGTTGCGTATATGAGGTAATATTTTTGATAATATCCTCTTTTGTCAATACTTTTCTAGTAGCACTCTTCCCTGTAGGGTCACCAATCATAGCTGTAAAATCACCAATCAAAAATTGTACACGTCCACCAAACTTTTGAAAAGTTGCCAATTTTTGAAGAAGCACCGTATGCCCTAAGTGTAAATCTGGTGCTGTAGGGTCAAAACCTGCCTTGACGGTATATGTAGTCCCATCATTATAATATTTTGTCACAAGTTTTTCTATGCGTTCACTATCTATAATTTCTGCTGTACCTCTGGCGATTTCTTCTAATGCTTCTTGTATCATTACGTTATTTTCCTCTATTTATTTGTTATACGCATCATCTAAACTTATAAGGTCTATGAGTTTAAACTTTTTCTTTATTTTATTGATTAATACTTCCTTAGGAGTATCACGACTTTCTATTTCTATTTGACACCATTCTGCCTCTTCGGAATGCCTAATACCCAATTGAATACTCAATACATTGAGATTTAATTGAGAAAGGGTTGCCAATAAATCAGCCAAAACCCCTTTTTGATTTTGTAAACTTACTATCAGTTTATAGTGTGCATGTTTCGTCACATTCCAATCAACATAAAGCATCGCTTCTTTTGCTACGATTTTACTGTAGGCATTTTTACACAATTTATGATGTATAATAGCCTTTGTCCCCTTATGAAAAGCGACAATTTGGTCACCTACTTTAGGGTGACAACAATAATCAAACTCTACAGCATCTAAACTTTTATTACTAAAAAAATGACAATGCTCTAACTCTTTGGCTTTTGGCTTTTTATATCCTTTGGTCAATAAACTCCAAAAACCTCCACCTTTTGTCCCTCTATATTCTGATATTTTATAGATTACATCTTGATAACAACTTTCTTTTACAGGTACTTTATAGATATTATCTTCTAATGCCAAATCTTTAATTAAAGACTCTATCACTTCATCTTTTTCTGAAAAAAGTGTTTTTAAAATATTATAAGCACTTAATGTATCTACCTCTTTGATACGTTGATTACATGCCAAACGAATACCCTCACGAGCTTTAGATGTTTGGACTGTATCTATCCATGAGCAATGTAAATGTGCCGTATCATCTGTAACAATTTTGACTATATCCCCATTTTTTAATACCGTTAATAAAGAAGTGTTTTTATTGTTAATCACGACATCAATAGCCATGCTTCCTACTTCAGAATGCACAGCATAAGCAAAATCTAATGCCGTAGATTCTTTGGGCAACGTATAGGTATCCATATCAGGAGAAAAGACTACAATATCTTCAGAAAAAAGGTCACATTTAGCCAATTCATAAAATTCTTTTACCGATTCATGTTGATGGGGTAAGCTTTTTAGCCACTCTATCTTCACTTCATTGCTACCATTACTTTTATATTTCCAATGTGCTGCGATACCATATTCTGCAAGTTGGTGCATCTCTTCTGTACGTATTTGGGCTTCTAAAATCCCTTCATCACTAAAAAGTGTTGTATGTATGGTCTTATATCCATTCTCTTTAGGTACAGCCACATAATCTTTGAACCTAGAGACCAAAGGGGTAAAACTCAAATGCATTAACCCTAGTACTTTATAACACTCTAAAGGCTCTCTTACGATAATACGTACAGCCAAAAGGTCAAGCACTTCTTCTATACTTATCCCTTTACGTTGCATTTTCATGTGAATAGAGTAATAATGCTTTACCCTACCAAAGACTTGAAATTCATCTTCATCAAAACCATTTTGCATCATAAAGATTTTGACTTTAGAGATAAAAGAGTTGAGTTGAAGATGCAAATTTTGGGAATTACTTTGGATATAGCTATCTATGTTATGATAATCATGAGGATAAATATAATAAAAACTCAAATCTTCTAATTGGTTTTTAAGTTGTGAGATACCTAACCTATGTGCAATAGGAGCATAGACAACCAACGTCTCTTCAGAGATACGTTTTTGTTTTTCACTATTGAGAGAATCAAGGGTAAGCATATTATGTACTCTATCACAAAGTTTGATAACCAATACACGGACATCTTTGATAGAAGCAATAAGCATTTTTCTAAATGTAAGTGCTGAATTCATCAGTCTATCATCAGAAGAAGAAGAGACAAGCTCTTCATCACGTAAGGCAATGATTTTGGTAAGTCCCTCTACCATGTGTGCTACATCCTCACCAAAAGAGTCTATCAAGTCTTCTATGGTGTACTCTGTATCTTCTACTACATCATGCAAGAGGGCTGCTTGAACCATCATTTCATCATTAGATATTTTGGCAGTAATAACAGCCACAAGTATAGGATGCACAATATAAGGTTCACCACTTTTACGTACTTGTCCTGCATGGGCATCTACCGAAAGATGAAATGCTTTGAGTGTATTGTCTTGTGGAGAAGGGAGAACTTCCCACAGAAGAGCTTCTGCTGCTTCTACCGTATGTATATGCTTAGCTTTATCAAAAAAAGCTTCCACAGGAATTAGTCCTCTAAACTTACGAGGATTTTACCTTCAGCTATCTCTTGGAGTGCTATATCAGCATATTTCATCTCTGAAGTGTCTATATCTAAAACCGATGGTGCACCATTGGTAATCTCTGCTGCTCGTTTTCCTACAGCATTCGCTAAAAGATATTTGTCAAAGTCTACTTTTTCTAGTGCAATAGCTGTTAATTGTTCTGTTCTCATTTTTTATCCTTTTAATTGGAGATGTGGTTAATTATTTTACGATTGAGCATAAACTCATATCACCTTTAATGATTGCTAAGAGGTTACCCTTTTCAAACATATTACATACTACGATAGGTAAGCTATTTTCTTTTGCCAAAGCAATAGAGGTATCATCCATTACTTTGATATGGTCAGTCAATGCCTGATCATATGTCAAAGTATCAAGCTTCACAGCATCGTCAAATTTATTGGGGTCTTTATCATAGACACCATCTACTTTAGTAGCCTTGATAAGTAGTTCTGCTTCTACTTCCGAAGCTCTAAGTGTTGCTGCTGTATCGGTAGTAAAATAGGGATTTCCTGTTCCACCTGCAAACACCACAACACGTCCTTTTTCAAGATGTCTTCTCGCACGACGTACGATAAAACTCTCACCGATTTCTTGCATATCAATAGCCGATTGAAGTCTAGCATCTAGCCCACAATGTTCTAATGCTTCTTGTATTGCCACACCATTAATACATGTTGCAAGCATCCCCATATAGTCACCAGAAGTACGCTTGATAATCCCATCAGCAGCAGCAGTCACACCACGAATGATGTTTCCACCACCCACAACAACCCCCACTTCAATACCAGCATCAACCAATTCTTTTATCTCACCAGCGATATAATTGAGTATTTTTGTATCAATACCAAACCCATCATCACCAGCCAAAGCTTCACCAGAAAATTTTACTAAAACACGTTTAATCACAGAAAGCCTTTATTTTATAATAACGCGATTATATCCAAACATCTGTTAGGGTGGGTTTAAACCTTATTTACCTACAACAAAAATCTAAAGTTTAATCCATTGTAAATGGTTGATGTGTTTGGAGTTTTTTACTTGTTTCATAGACAAGAACCAATGTCTATATAGAAGAACAACTTAAAGAGTCAAAATCACAAATATCGATTACGTGTGGAAGAGATAAAAGTGCTATTAAGTGGGTTAAAATGATTTTATACGAAGGATACTTAGACGAAAAAGTGTAAGTCATAAAATGACTTACTTTATCGCCTTAGTTTTGAAAAGTAACTATTTATGCATTCGCTTTAGCGATAGCTTCTTCTGCATATTTTTTACCTAAATCATACGCCAATAAATTTGGTTTATGAAATCTTTCAGGTACAGCTGAAAGCATAGTAGCTTTTAATGTCTCATCATCAATTGCATTTTGATAAGTGTTAGCAATTGCTAATGCTACAACTGATTGTGTAAGAACAAGTTTTACTTCTTCTTTTGCGATAGTAATAATAGGTATTTCAACGATATTCCATTTTTTTCTATCTTCTTCAGTTGGATGTACAAGGTTTGGCTCAATAACAATTGTAGCTCCCTCACGTACCCCTGTTTTGAAAAGTTGGTATGACATATCTGCAACAGAGAGCATAAAATCAACTTCTCCTTCTACTGCATGTGGGTACCAAATTTCTTCCGTATCTAGTTGGATATCAACAACGGTTGGTCCACCACGTACTTGTGATGTATAGGTAGCAGTTTTAACACCAAAACCACCTAAAGCAATTTTTGCTGAAGCAAAAATCTCACCTGCAAGAAGAACACCTTGTCCACCAACACCCGTAAATCTTAATACGTCTCTCGTTTTGTTAGCCATTGTGTCTCCTTATATTTTTTTCTCAAAATCATCTTGAGTGATTTTGCTTCTTCTACCTTGATGTGCATCTATTACCATTTGGTAGGCATCACAGTATTCTCTTTTGGTTGTATCTTCGTGTAAAACACCTGTAGGTAATAGGTTCATCTGCTCTTCTTTTGGAAGCGTATCCCATTTTTTCTTAGTCGTTGTAATACTATCAATCCAATCAAGTGTATCCATAGCTGCAACCATTTTGTTTTTACGACCTAGGTTAATATGACAGTTTGTCAAGGCATCAACATAAGAAAAACCTTTATGCTCAAGGGCTTGTTTAAATATTTTTTCAAGTTTTTTAGGTTTCGTTACTGCTTCACGTGCTACAAAAGTAGCCCCTGATGCTTCAACCAATTTACAAGCATCAAAAGTTGGGTCAATGTTACCAATCTTTTGTGTTACTGTCCACATACCTTGAGGTGTAGTAGGAGAAGTTTGAGAGTTAGTCAAACCATAAATAAAGTTTTGAATAACAATCATTGTTATATCAATATTTCTTCTAGCACCATGAATAGTATGGTTACCACCAATAGCAAATGCATCACCATCACCAGTAACAACAACTACTTTTTTAGTTGGGTTAGCCAATTTAACACCTGTAGCAAATGCTATAGTTCTACCATGTGTAGTATGCACTGTATTGAAGTCAACATAAGAAGAGAATCTTCCTGAACAACCAATACCAGAGACAACACAAACATCATCTTTTGCATACCCTAGTGAATCTACTGCTCTAACAAATGCTTTTAAGACGATACCGTCTCCACAACCCCAACACCATAGTGTTGGCATTTTTTCCATTCTTAAATATCCATCATAATTAAATGCCATGACTAAAATACCTCCTTAACTTTATCTGTAATATCTTTTGGAGAGAATGGACGACCATTTACTTTTACAAGTTTTTCAATGTCCAATCTACCCATACATCTTTGAATTTCTTCTAGGTATTGACCCATGTTCAATTCTATTGAAAGTACTTTGTCAAACTTTTGTCCAAGGTCATACATTCTTTTTTCAGGACTTGGCCATATTGTAATAGGTCTAAACATACCTACTTTGATACCTTCTGCTCTAAGTCTATTGACTGCTTCTTTAATACCAAGTGCAGCAGAACCATAACCGATAAGAAGGATATCTGCATCATCTAACATATACTCTTCATTGAGTTCAATCTCATCTAAATGATTGTCTACTTTATCAAAAAGTCTCTTGATAAGTTTTCTACAAGTTTCAATCTCTTCAGTTGGGAAACCTTTTGCATCATGATGAAGACCTGTAAAGTGGTATCTATACCCTTGGAACATTGGATTAAGCACTGCTGCTTCATCTTCACCAACACCATAAGGTCTATAGTCTTCTGGAGCACCATCAAATGTTTTTCTAGGTACGATTCCTGCTTCAACTTCTTCAACAGTTGGAAGTACAGCTTTTGCATGCATAAGACCAAGTGTAGCATCTAACAATACAATAACTGGTTGCATAAATCTATCTGCTAGATTAAATGCTCTTACTGTTTCAGTATAACATTCAGCCAATGTACCTGCACAAAGTGCAATTGACTTATAATCACCATGTGATGGTGTTTTAGATTGAGAAATATCACCTTGTGATACACGTGTTGGAAGACCTGTAGAAGGTCCTCCTCTCATGACATCTACAACAACCAACGGTACTTCTGCCATCTGACAAAGTCCAAGGTTCTCAGCTTTTAAAGAGATACCAGGTCCTGATGTTGCAGTCATAGACTTAACACCTGACATAGAAGCACCCATCGCAACGGCGATACCAGCAATTTCATCTTCCATTTGGATACATGTTCCACCCACTCTAGGAAGGAAATCTGAAATTGCTTCCATAACTTCTGTTGAAGGAGTAATAGGATACCCACCAAAGAACATACAACCAGAATCAACAGCTGCTAAAGCTGCTAAGTGATTTCCAACCATAACGACTTCACGTTTACCGTCTGCGTTAATTTTCCCTTGACTATTTGCATCTGATGCCATTAGTTTGCCTCCTTATAATCTGTAGGTAATCTATACCCGTTTTCGTTAATTGCTTCTTGTCTTGCTTTTGAAGAGTCTGTTAATTTTGCAAATTTAAATTCTTGTTTTGTTGCTACGTAGATAGCAAAATCTGGACAAGAGAGTTCACACTCGTTACATCCAATACAGGCATCCATTGCTACAATCTCGATGTTTGCACCGAGTGTTGAATATGGATCTGCCTTCATAGAAAGTACACCTGCTGGACAAGCATCCACACAGATATCACATGCTTTACATCTAGCACTATCTACCCATACAGGAGTATTTTCTGGAGCTGTCATTTGTGTTGACATTGACATAGGTTCCCCTTTTATTTAATATATATTACGTGAGATTTACTATTCACTAATGTTAGAATAGCTTACTTTAATTAATGTGGGTAGGAATAAGATATAATTATTGTTTCTATAAGAAATTTTGTTACTTTTTGAAGCAAGATATTGCCCTATTAAATCAGACAAAATAGGTCTATATTAAAACGAAAGAATGAAGTGTGTAGTATATGAGAATCACTTCTCATATACTAGAAAAATACGAAGATTACGAAAGTACTTCTTTTACTGCTTTTCCAATTTCAGCTGGAGAAATAACAACTTTTACGCCGACTGCTTCAAGTGCATCCATTTTTTCTTTGGCTGTACCTGCACTTCCAGAGATAATTGCCCCTGCGTGACCCATTCTCTTTCCTTCTGGTGCTGTTTGACCTGCGATAAAGGCTACTACTGGCTTGGTTATATTTTCTTTGATATATCTTGCTGCTTGGATTTCGAGGTCTCCACCGATTTCACCAATCATGACAATTGCTTCCGTTTCAGGGTCTTCTTGGAACATTTGAAGTAGTTCTATATAAGAAAGACCAATAATTGGGTCTCCACCAATCCCTACAGCTGTTGTAATACCAAATCCTTCATTACATACTTGGTTTGCACCTTCATACGTCAATGTTCCAGATTTAGAAATAAGTCCAACATTTCCTTTTTTGAAAATCATACCTGGCATAATACCGATTTTACACTCATCAGCAGTAATCACACCTGGACAGTTTGGTCCGATGGTTTTCATACCATTTTTAGTCGCACAAGCTTTAGCAGCTTGCATGTCTCTAACAGGTGCACCTTCTGTGATAATCACAGCAAGTTCAATCCCTGCAGTAGCTGCTTCCATTACGGCATCAGCCACAAATGCTGGTGGTACAAAAATCATAGAAACCGTAGCATCTGTCATAGCTACAGCATCTTTTACTGTATTAAATACAGGCTTACCAAGATGCGTTTGCCCCCCTTTACCAGGAGTTACTCCACCTACGATTTGTGTTCCATAATCCATACATTGTTCAGCATGAAAAGAACCCTCTTTACCTGTAAATCCTTGAACGATTACTTTTGTATCTTTATTTACTAAAATACTCATTTATTTTCCTTATATTTTTCTTTTGCCTATTTCAGCTAATAATTTAAATGTATCAATATGATCTGCCCAACTAAATACTATACCATTGAACATTGCTACCTTAAAGTCATTTTCAATATCATTTAACTTAATAGGATTATCTTGACATTTCAATATCCAATCTACATAAATCCATTGTTCATCTGTCTTTTGTTGATGGGGTTCATTATCATAATTTTGAACATCTGATAAAGCATACCCCACAGCAATAATTGTCTTATTATTGTTGTATGATAAAATTAAATCACCTTTATTAATTTGATTTAAATCATTCCTATACCAAGTGACTATTCTATTCTGTTTTATTACAATTGTAGCACCCAGTTCATTATTGTTAAAATTACTAATATTAGTATTTACACTCCATATTTTCATATATTATCCTTTACAGTACAAACTTTTTACAGCCTGTAGGTTTTTATAAATTAACACTAAGTCATCAATCTTTAAGCTATCATAACTTTGTGAAATAGCTAAAGTATATTTACTATTAGGGTCTTTTTTAAGCATTACAAAATGCCAATATTGACCAAATATATATGAACCTATCATTTCTTTACTATCAGACGATTCAATAGCCACTATCATTTCTGAGACAACTTGCCATTTGGGGTCTCCATTTGGAATACTCTTTTTATACTCTTGAATAAAGAAAAAAGGGTTTTTAGGCTCTATCTGACCTTTGGCTAACATAAAATCTGTTTTACCCGATAAAGAGATATTCTCAAAGTCAAAACGCAAAGCTCTTTCAAACCAAGGTTTGACTCCATTACACGAAAAAGAGATAGAATTGATGATAGGTGCTATAAATAGCATTTTTAACTCTTCTTCAAGATACCTATCTAATTCAAATTCATGCTCTGAAATAAGAGCTAAAAATCTATTTTTAAGTTCTGAAGAGATTTTAATCTCTTCAGTATCTAAATTAAATTTTTTATTCTCTTGTATAATCTCAAAATGTTTCAACAATTCTTGAGGTGTAATAGTTCCAAATGATAGGTTTTCCACTATCTATTAACCTTTTGCTGCTGCTACGGCTTTAGCTGCACCATCACCCAAATCATCACCTACAATTAAGTTAGCAATGTTTGCATTTTTCAAAATTTCTGCAGCTTCTGGTGCATTTGTACCATCAAGTCTTACGATAACTGGTACGTTTACATCTGTAATTTTAGTCGCTTCAATGATACCATTGGCAATTCTATCACATCTTACAATTCCACCAAAGATATTTACGAAGATAGCTTTAACTTTTGGATTTTTAAGGATAATTTCAAATCCTTTTGCCACAGTTTCAGCATTTGCTGAACCACCCACATCGAGGAAGTTCGCAGGTGTTCCACCCATATAATTAATCGTATCCATTGTACCCATGGCAAGTCCAGCACCATTGACCATACAACCAATCTCACCATCAAGAGCGATGTAAGAAAGACCATATTGTGAAGCTTCTCTTTCATCTGAATCTTCTTCTGAAATATCTCTCATATCTTCAATATCTGGGTGTCTACCTAGAGCAGAATCATCAAAGCCCATTTTACCATCAAGTGCCATAAAATCGCCACTTTCTGTTTTGATAAGAGGATTAATTTCAATCATTTCTGCATCATTTTCCATATAAAGCTTATAAACTTTAGAGGCAAAAGCAATCATCTTTTTTTGCTCAGCTTTGTCTGTAATACCAAGACCAAAGACCAATTCTCTACCATGATACCCTTGGAAACCATAAGCAGGGTCTACAGCAATTTTGATGATTTTTTCTGGTGTATCGTGTGCTACGGTTTCAATATCCATACCACCTTCAGTTGAAGCCATGATGATTGGCATCTCAGCAGCACGGTCAAGTACCACAGAAAGATAAAGCTCATCAACGATAGCTGCACCCTCTTCAATATACACTTTTTGAACCAATTTACCCTCTGATCCTGTTTGGTGTGTGACAAGTGTCATACCTAGGATTTCTGTAGCCAATTCTCTTACTTCATCGATAGACTTTGCTAGTTTTACACCACCACCAAGTCCTCTACCCCCTGCATGAATTTGGGCTTTTACAACCCAAACACTACCACCTAACTCTTGTGCATTGGTTACTGCTTGAGCTGGTGTATTGGCAATAATACCTCTAGGTGTTGGAACACCATACTTTTGGAATATTTGTTTCGCTTGATACTCATGAATATTCACGTGTACTCCTTTTTATATAATGACAATATTATACGACTAAACAGAATAAGGGTTGATTAATTTTATAAGAGTTGGGAATATTTTTGATGATGTGTTGAATATCTACACAATAAATAAGAGTTATTTACTCTTATTCATTGAAGTCTGAAAACTTTAAGCTTTTACCTCATATTTGGCTCTACCGATTTGGTAAATATCGTTACCTTTTGTATCATTCACTACAGTAACGGGGAAGTCTTCTACCGTAATCTTACGTACAGCTTCAGGGCCTAATTCAGGATAGGCAATCACTTCGGCTGAGCGAATTTGTTTACCAAGTAACGCCCCTGCTCCACCCGTTGCTCCAAAATAAATACCATCATACTCGACACAGGCATCTTTGACAGCTTGGTTACGCTTTCCTTTTCCTATCATTCCTTTGCTCCCATTTTTGAGCATTGTAGGCGAAAAAGAATCCATTCTATACGAAGTTGTAGGACCTGCTGAACCGATAGGGTCACCTGGTTTGGGAGGTGTAGGGCCTACAAAGTAGATAATCGAACCTTCCAAATCAAAAGGCAATTCTTCTCCTGCTTCAATCAGTGCGACCAAACGGCTATGTGCTGCATCTCTAGCTGTAAAAATAGTACCATTTAAAAGTACAGTATCCCCTGCTACAAGTTGTTTGGTATCTTCTGCTGTGAGTGGTGTTGTAAGTGTATATGTTGCCATGCTTTTTCCTTATATCGTAATATGTGTATGTCTTGAAGAGTGACACTGCACATTCACAGACACTGGCAAAGAAGCAATATGACAAGGGTTTGACTCAATATGCACAGCCAAAGCTGTCTTTGTACCACCCATTCCCATTGCACCAATACCTAGATTATTAATCTCATGGAGCATTCTAGCTTCAAGTTCTGCCATCTCAGGGTCTTCATTTGTGGTTTCTAAATCACGAAAGAGAGCATGTTTTGATGAAATACATGCTTTTTCAAATGTTCCACCAATACCCACACCTACGGTAATTGGAGGACAAGGGTTTCCCCCTGCATCAGAGATAACTTCTTTCACATATTCTACAATACCATCTTTTCCAGCAGCAGGAGGGAACACTCTTGCACGAGAAACATTTTCACTTCCTCCACCTTTGGCAGCATACTCTATATCGATTTTATCACCCAATACAATATCAAAATGGATAATCGCAGGAAGGTTATACCCTAGCGTATCTTTGAGGTTTGCACGAGAAAAAGGCTCACAAGTAGAGGCTCTTAAATAACCCTCTGTATAGCCTTCTTCTGTTCCTTTGTTGATAGCATCACGTAAAAGACCACCATTAATACGTACTTCTTCACCCACATTCACAAAAAATACAGCCAATCCAGTGTCTTGACATAAAGGTCTTTTTTCATCTTTTGCAATATCGGCATTTTCAAGAATTTGACGAATAACTTCTTTACTCACGGGTGACTTTTCAGCCTCCATAGCCTCTTCTAATGCCATATAGGTATCTTGTGGTAAATCTGTACCACAGTGCATAATCATATTTTTGACAGCTTTTACCACCACATCAAATTCTATTTCTCTCATATTCATTCCTTAGTCAAAAAAGTTTTTTTCTTTAAGTACGTTAATCATACCTCTCACAGAGTCTACACTCGCTGCAAATTTTCTCTTTTGATTGTCACTCAGTGTCATTTCAAAAAGCTTTTCAACCCCATTTGCACCCAATGCCACAGGCACACCAGACACGACATCTGAGTGACCATAGTGACCATCTAACAATACAGCACAAGGATGAATTTGCTTCGTATCTCTTAAAATTGCTTCAACCATAATCGCCGTAGATTTTGCAGGAGCATAATAAGCTGAACCTGTTTTAAGATAGCCTACAATTTCTGCTCCACCACCCTTAGTACGTTCAACTATTTCTATAATTTCTTCTTCATCAAGTACATCAGTAAGTGGCACACCTGCAACGGTAGAAAATTTAGGTAAAGGTACCATATCATCGCCATGACCACCCATAACAGATGCTCTAATTTGCCCTGCTCCATATCCAATCTTTTCATGAATAAAGTGTGCCATTCTTGCAGAATCTAAAATCCCTGCCATACCAATGACTCTTTCTTTTGGAAAGCCAGAAGCTTTAAGAGCCACATACGTCATCACATCAAGAGGATTAGAAACCATAATAATAATCGAATTTGGACAATGTTCTTTCACATCAGCCACCACTTGCCGTGTAATCTCAGCATTAATCATCAATAAATCATCTCTGCTCATACCTGGTAGTCTTGGACTTCCTGCCGTAATCACCACCACATCAGACCCAGCCATATCTTTGGCTTCTTCTGCTACGGAGACAATCGTATGCATTCTTGCTGCATTGGCTGCTTGTGACATATCTAGTGCTTTACCTTTAGCAATCTCAATATTTCTATCTCTTAACATAATTTCGTGACACGTTCCATTCATTGCCAAAGAATATGCTACCGTAGCCCCAACATTTCCAGCACCAATAATAGATACTTTTTTACCTTTACTCATATATAATTCCTTTTAAAATGAAAGTGTAGGGGGAACCTCAAAGCAAAACATAACTCATATTTGTTATTATCAATAATGCCTTGCAACAAAAAGAGGTAACATCAACCCTATAGGTAAAAATTATAACTTATAAATTTTAGATTTAATTGAAATCATCTATTTTTTATCTATATCATATCATTTATTAAAAAGTTGTTACAATTGTCTATTTTTATGCATCTTTTATGTAGACATATCCTGCATAAATCCAAAGTAACCCGATAGGGAAAATAGCTGTTACTTCTGGTATCAAAACCCCATTTGTACCAATTTGGTTGAGTCCAAATAAGATACCCCAAATAACAAATGTCACCCCTAGAGACAAGGCAATAATTTTTCCTGTATTCATCATTCTAGCATGAAATGGTAGTTTAAAAAAGAGTATAATAAGCAATGCTATAGAAAAAAGTGGTATAACTACTTTATCATAAAAAGCAGCCCTTATTTTTTCTGTACTTAGGTTTTGTTTTTTTAAAAGACTCCATGTACTATAGGCATCTACGATATTGAGTGCCTTACCTTCATATAAGGATTCTATAATTTTTGGTTTGTACCCCTCTAATGTCTTGATATTTTTTTTCACTTCTTCCTTATATCTTATCAGTTTACCCTTTTCATAGATATGTGTTTTTACCGTAGCATTTGTAGCATCCCAATCATAACCGTTAAATTTGGCAAGTGCTGTTTTAATCGTATACCGTACCTGATAGCCCTCTATCTTAAAAATAGTAATATCAAATATCTCTTGGGCAATAGGGTCTAATTTACGAATATAGACAAAAGTATCATTATATTTAAAAAACAAATTGCTAACATCATAAGCACCTACTTGATTGTTTAGTATCAAAGTGGCTTTATCTTTAGCATAGGAAAATGATGTCGTATGTAGATAGGTAAAGACAGCATATACCACAAAAGAGATAAGCAATAATGGCATAAGTAACACTCTTTTATTAAACCCAAAAGCGTGTAAAGCACCCATAGTATTGTTTCTAATAAATGACATTTTTGTCATAATCAATGCAAATACAATAGCCAAGGGATAGAGTAGCCCTAATGCTTGTTGCCACATATAATAAATATAAAGGATTTTATAACTGCCTGAAATAGATAGTTTTTGGGCATGTTGAAAATAATCTATCGAAGCAAAGGCAAAAGAAAGACCAAAAAGAATTGCCAATAGATTTTTGATATAATGTTTAGAGAGATAAACAAAATATAGTTTGGGTCTTAAAAGGCTCATCCTTTTAATCCCTCGATAGACTTTATACTATACAGTGATTTTACTTTTGTCAGTGCTTCTTCTTTAAGCATAGTACAAGCTTTGGCTACATGTGTAATAAGTAGAGGTATATCAGCTTGTTCTTCCTGTAGAAAATCATGTAACACATAATCAGCCACTTGTGACCTATGTTCAGGTTTTCCCACACCAATACGTACACGAATATACTCTTTAGTTAAAGTCTCATCTAAAGATTTTAGACCATTGTGTCCACCATGTCCACCACCTCTTTTAAAACGTACTGCACCAAAAGGTAAATCTATATCATCATGAATTACAATCACATCTTCCAATTCTATTTTGAAAAATTGTTTGACGGGTAAAGCTGATTTCCCAGAAAGGTTCATATAGGTAGTAGGTTTTAAAAAAAGTGAATGTGTGGAGCGAGAAAGTTGTCCATAAAAAGTATTTTTAGAAATATCTCTAGCCCCAAAGTTATCTATAAGTGTATCGATAACTTTAAAACCAATATTATGACGTGTCTCTTCATAGCGTTCGCCTGGATTTCCTAGACCTATGAAGAGTGTCATGGTGTGTACTACTTCGCTTTGATTACACCACAGACAGCAACATTAGCTCTATCCATCAATGTACACTCAGCTGGTACTTCAAGGTCTCTTACTAAAAGAGAATCATCTCTATCAAGTGCTTCAACATTGATATCAAAGTTTGCAGGCATATTTTCGATAGTCCCTCTTACTTTTAATCTTTTTTTAGAAATGATAAGAACACCTTTATTTTTAAGACCTACAGGTGTACCATTTGTAATAACAGGAACAAGGAAGTTAGTTACTTGTCCTGGTACTGTAATTCTAAGGTCAACATGTCTTACATCACCATTGACTGGGTGTAGTTGATACTCTTGAATGACAACATTCAATTCTGTGTCACCTACTTTTACTGCAAATGCAAGGGTCTCTTTATTTCTAACTGTTCTGATAAATTCACCACGTTTAAACGCTACTTGAATATTTTCTACACCATTGGCATAAAGATTCGCAGTTAGATAACCATCTCTTCTAAGCAATTTCGCTGTACGCTTACCGATACTCTCTCTAATGATACCTTCTAACATTTCTGTCCTTTTAAATTAAAATAGACGCGAATTATATCTAAGTAAGATAAAATTATGCTTCTTATTCTTCCTCATCTTTAAATCCAAAGACATCTACTTCAGCATTTGGGTCTATATCTTTTACAATAGCCCCTTTTCCTACCCCTTGCATTTTTAGAAGCATATCAGAGGGATTGGTAGCATTTTCTAGTGCCATCTCTTTGGTAATCTTCTTTTGGTCATAAATATCAAGCAACGCTTGGTCAAAAGTTTGTGTCCCATAAATTTCTTTACCCTCTGCTAGGGCATCAGGTATTTCAGCATCTCTATCTTCCATAATAAGCTGTTCTATCCTTGCTGTCTTTTTTAAAATTTCAATCGCAGCAACACGTCCACCATCAATCGTAGGAATCAGTCTTTGACATAAAATACCTTCAATCACCGAAGCCAAAGCCAGACGAATACGAGGTTGTTCTTCTGCACCAAATGTACCAATAATTCTATCAATCGTCTCTTTTGCATCCATAGTATGTAGTGTAGAAAAGACAAGGTGACCTGTGTTCGCTGCATGAAGTCCTATCTCAATCGTCTCCATATCCCTCATCTCCCCAACCAAAATAATATCAGGGTCTTCTCTCAACGCAGCTTTAAGTGCTGCTGCAAAAGAGAGAGTATCTTCTCCTACACCTCTTTGATTAATCAAACATTTTTTATCAGGATGTACAAACTCTACAGGATCTTCTACTGTGATAATATGCTTTTCTTGTGTATCATTGATACGGTCAATAATGGCCGCTAGTGTCGTAGATTTACCCGACCCAGTCACACCTGTAACCAATATCATACCCCTAGAAATTTCAGCGAAGCTATCTACGATAGGAGGAAGTTTGAGCTTTTCTAAAGGTAAAATATCTACAGGAATAATACGCATAACAGACGAAAGTCCATTCATCTGATAAAAGAAGTTTGCTCTAAAACGCCCTTCTGTTCCAATGACATAAGAAAAATCTAATTGTTTATCTGCTACAAGTTTTTTATATTGATCAGGAGTCAAAATCTCTTTGGCTAAATTTTCCATCATTGTCGCACTAAATAGTTCTTTTCCCAATGTTTTCAATACACCATGAAGACGTATTCTTGGTACAGCTGTCGCTTTAAGATGAAGGTCAGAACCTTCATTTTTCATCATTGCTTTCAGATACATTTGTAATTTAGCTTCCATTTCTCCCATATCGTCTCCTTTTTTATTTGCTTATTTTAATTGTGACAACATGGCTTCAAAAGATTCTTCAAAAGCTACTAATCCATTGTTAAGAAGCTCTGTATAAATAGCATCTATATCAAAACCATTATCTGAAAGCTTTGTAAAGTATCCATTAATAATATCATTTTCTATAGGTAGTTTAGGCAGAGATGCTTCTCTTTCAATATAAGATTCTATCGTTTCTAAGGGTGCTGTATTGACTGAGTGTCTAGCCAAAAGCTCTCTCATATAATAATCAGGTGCCAAATCATTGCACTTGACCCCAGTACTTGCAAAAAGTGTACGGATAGCAGGGGTATGATTGGTCTCGATAAGATTGTAAATTTTTGCTGCATTATAGATACCTGTTTTAGATACATCCATCGCCTCAGATGCAAAATCAGTATCAAGAAGTCTATCAAAACGGCTCACAAATACAGAGATAACGCCTTCACATCGTCCTCCACCAGATGCTTCAAATCCATCCATGCCTTTTTTCATAGCTTTAAGACATTTTTGGGCTTGTTTGGGTGAAAACACAAGTGTTGCATTGACCGAAATACCATTACACAAAAGTTCTGTCATCGCATCATATCCTGCTTCTGTAGCAGGTACTTTTATCATGACATTGGGTTCGCCAATCATTTCAAAAAGCCTTTTACCCTCTGCGATAGTCCCTGCTGTATCATTGGATAAAAATGGATCAACCTCTATAGAAATATAGCCATCATTCGCACTATCATACGATGCACGTAATGCCTGTGCTGCGGTACGAATATCTTCTACAGCTAAGGCTTCATATTTCTCTTTAGGACTCAATCCTGTAAGACTCTCTAACTGTGAAGTATACGCCGAAGACGTTGTAATCGCTGAAGCAAAAATAGAAGGATTACTTGTTGCCCCATTAATAATACCTTTTTCTATCAAAGCAGAAAACTCATTTTTTAAAAAGTTTCTCTCTACAAAATCTAACCACAAAGAGAAATTTATGTCTCTATTTACCATTTTTTATTCCTTATAATTCCATGAAAAATCGTGCCATTTTCCAAAATCTGTTGGCTTTTCTATCGCAATTTCTAAAGCATCCAAAAAGACATCTCTTTCTACTACCTCAGCACCTAATCCTATCATATGATCTGTTTTCATTTGACAATCTATAAAATCATATCCTCTACTGCCTAAAACATCACTTAGTGCTTTGAACGCTACTTTAGAAGCATCCGAGACCAAAGAGAACATAGACTCTCCAAAAAAAGCCTTGCCAAAAGCAATACCATAGAGTCCTCCCACAAGTTTCCCCTCACAATGCACCTCTACACTATGCCCAAAGCCCTCTTCATGCAGTCTTGTATAGGCTTCAATAATATCAGAGACTATCCAAGATGATTCTTGTCCTTCTCTAGGTATCGTAGCACAATGGGCAATCACTTGCGAAAAATTTTTATCAAAAGTAACGCTAAACTTGCCAGAACGTAACACTCTTTTAAAAGATTTACGCAAATGAAACTTATGAGGATAGAGTAAAAGACGAGGATTAGGCGACCACCAAAGAATAGGGTCACCCTCAGAATACCAAGGAAATATCCCCTTTTTATACCCAAACAAAAGACGATGCGAAGACAAATCCCCCCCATAAGCCAAAAGCCCTTCATCAGGTGCTAAACGAGGATTAGGAAAAGTAGAAGAGTACGTACTTAATGGTGGTACATAGTAATCTTCATCCATGGGATGCCTTAAAGTCTTGGTAACATTTGTCTAATTTATCAAAATCTTTATCATTGTGTGCCATTTCACATTGATAGTATTTAGAGGTACAAAAATTTATTATATCAATAACTCCAGCAACATCTTTGGTTTTTCCTTTTTTTAAAGTGATTCCTTTAGATTTCAAAACTCTATCTATACGAATAGCCATTTCATAAATATCCCTATTTATTTCTTTAATTTCAAATCTATCTCCAAATAATTTTATAAATTTTTTATGTAAATTAGCATCTTTATAATTAATACCTTGCAAAACTTCTAACCTCACAAGACTATTAATAATTAAAATATTATCGCTCTTGATTAAATCCTCAAATTCTTTGTATTTAGCAGTATCTTGTTTTTTATAAAAAATAATTGAAGAATCTAAAAAAACAGTCATTTTAATCCTCTACACTTTCTAAAAAACTTAAAAAATCTTTTCCTATTTTTGCTCTCTTCTCTGCTTCTTTATCATTATTTAATAAAGCTATTTTTTCTTTATTCAAATCCACACCAAAAAATTCACTCACAATATCATTCAAAAAATAATTTTCTATCTTTTCTATTTTCTTTGTCTTGACAATATTTGCTTCTTCATCTTTATAAAGCTCATACGCTTCGCCCTCTTTGAGTCCTGCTAGAACCAAAGGGGAATGTGTAGAGATATAAAAAGTCGTTTGAGGGAAAAATTCTCTTAAAATACTGATAATTTTTGTCTGCCAAGAGAGATGTAAATGGGGTTCTATCTCATCAATAAAAACAATGCCATCTACTTGACTCAAATCATCTTCATTTACCCAACCACCATACCCTGCTACTATCTCTTGAAAAATTTTGATAATAGAGATAAACCCTGTAGAGAGTTTATCAAGAGGGATATTATTAATTAGTAACTCTCCTTCGTGGTAAAGCATATCAATACTATTGCCCCCATTTTCATTGGGAATTACTAATTTATAACTCGGTTCTAACTTTTCTATCAATTTTAATACAGTAATAACTTCATTAGATTTATTTTGTTCAGCTATCACAAATTTTGGATTTATAATTAAACGTGAGACAAACCAATTCGCTACTTCTTCCTGCTCTAAGCCTTCACCGTTAATATATGCCATAGTCCGTGTTATACTCTCCACAAATCTATTTTCTTTATTCCCTAATATCTTAATATTATCAGGGTCTATATTTTTACTAAAGCCTCTATTTTTTGCTCCAATGAAAAGTATAGGCTTATCACAGATAAAATTTCCATTAGAATAATTTTTCAATTTACTAAATGTTGTATGTCCCCAAGGGTGTTGATATTTATCTTTGATTTTTATTTGATTAAGCATTATTTCTATGGGTAAAGATAAATCAAATTTCTTTAATTTTTCTTCTATCGTTTTATTACTAAAGAAACCACCAAATACTAAAAAGTTATCTTTTCTAGAAAACATACTATGTTGAAAAAGCAAAGCCTTTGCCATATTCTCCAAAAGCTGTGTTTTTCCTATGCCATTTTTACCAATAATACAATATATCTTTTGATTTTTATCAAATTCTACATCAAAATCAAATCCAAGATTTGATTGTGTCGTTTTAAATTGATGTATCATTTCCCAAACTCAAAAACCAACTTTTTATCCTCATAACGCACTTTAACACTACCACCGTTTTGAAGCTTACCAAAAAGAATTTCATCAGTGAGGGCTTCTTTGATTTTGCTGTCTATGATTCTTGCAATATGTCTTGCTCCGTATTTTTCGTTGTAGCCTTCTTTGGCTAGGTATTCTCTGGCTTTTTTGTTGGCTTTTACTTTGATATGCTTAGGCTTCAATAGACTGTTTAATTTTTCTATTTCTGTATCCACGATAGAGACCAAGACCTCTAGTGAAAGGGTGTTAAATTCTATGGTAGCAGACAAACGGTTTCTAAATTCTGGGCTAAAGAATGCAGTTAAGGCCTTGTCTGTTTTTATTGAGCTGTCTTTATAAAAGCCCATAACATTTGCCTCTTTTGTACCTATATTTGATGTCATAATTAAAATAACATTTTTAAAATCACTCACTACACCATTATTGTCTGTGAGTTTTGCTCCGTCCATTACTTGTAGTAAGATATTCATAATATCAGGATGGGCTTTTTCTACTTCATCGAGGAGTAAGACCGTATGAGGATGCTTTTTTATCATTTCTGTGAGCAGTCCACCTTGTTCGTATCCTACATAACCAGGGGGAGCACCTACAAGTCGGCTAATGGTATGGAGTTCCATATATTCACTCATGTCTAGGCGTTCAAAATGGACGTGCATCGTCTGGGCCAATTGGGTAGCAAGTGCTGTTTTACCTACGCCTGTTGGGCCTACAAACAAAAAGCTTCCTATAGGTCTATCTTCCCCATTGAGTCCTGCGTAAGAGCGTTTTATCGCTGTACTTAGTGCTTTGATGGCTTCGTCTTGTCCTATGATATGAGAAGCTAAATCTTTTTCTATTAATTGAAGCTTTTGTGTGTCATCTGTGCCTATCACAGTAGAAGGAAGTTTCATCATTTTAGCAACACTCTCTTCTATATCTTTGCTTACTATCGTGGCATTACTTTGCCCTCTGAACATGAAGTGCGCACCGACTTCATCGATAATATCCATCGCTTTATCTGGCAAAAATCTATCATGCAAGTATTTTACAGACAAATCAATAGCCGTAATTAAGGCTTTATCTGTAAATTTAATCTGATGATAGTCTTCATACTTATGCTGTACCCCTTTGAGGATAGTAAAAGTATCTTCTTTACTAGGCTCTTCTACATCTATCTTGGCAAATCTTCGACTAAGGGCTTTGTCTTTGTCAAAAAAGTTACGATACTCTTGATAGGTAGTCGCTCCTATACACTTCAATTCTCCACGAGCTAAGGCAGGTTTGAGAAGATTAGACGCGTCCATGCTTCCTCCTGTAGCCCCTGCTCCTACCATTGTATGAATTTCATCTATAAATAAAATTGCATCATCTTGCATCGAAAGCTCTGAGATAATCCCTTTGAGACGCTTCTCAAAATCCCCTCTATATTTTGTCCCTGCGACCAATGCACCCATGTCTAAACCATAGATTTTTGCGTTTTTTAATACAGAGGGTACCTCATCTTCACTGATACGCAGTGCCAAGCCCTCAGCAATGGCTGTTTTACCAACACCAGGTTCTCCTACGAGTAGAATATTGTTCTTTTTACGACGGCATAAGGTTTGCATCACTCGTTCTATCTCATCGACACGCCCTATCACTGGGTCTATCCTTCCTGTTTGGGCGAGGGCTACTAGTTCTATGCTAAACTGCGCTAACAAACTCTCTTCTTTTTTTGAGGTTTCATCTTCTGATACTGGTTTATCATAGCGATGAGAGATGACTTCTAGTATATCTACACGGACTATCTTCTCTTTTTTCATCAGATACACGGCATACGCATGTTCTTGCATAAAGATAGAAGCTATCATGTCTCCAATTGTCGCTTCACTACGTCCTGAGCTATGAATATGTGTCATCATATCATTGATAGCACGAGACAAAGCCACCGTTTCAAAAGGCTCTACAGCTTCTTTGAGTGAGGGGATAGTCTTGTGAATATGTGTACGAATACCCTCTTCTAGTCTGCCTAAATTGGCATCAAGGATAGAAAATATCTCTTGTCCTGCCTCAGATTTAACAATAGCCAAAAAGAGATGCTCTACAGTTAAGTATTCGTGTCTGTTCTCTTTTGCATAATTGACAGCGTCTTTAAATACATCGTTCAATGCTATACTAATCATATTTCATATCCTTTTATGCGTCTTCTTCAACGGTAGCGAGTAATGGAAACTCATTTTCTTTGGCTTGTTGCTTGACCTGTTGTGCTTTGGTGTGTGCTATCTCAAAAGTATAAACACCACAAATGGCTTTACCTTTTGCATGTATCTGTAACGTAATTTGTTCCGATTCCAAATGCGATTTATGAAAAATATGTATCAGTACATCTACCACAAATTCCATACTTGTATAGTCATCATTGTGCAACAACACTTTAAACATTTTAGGTTCTTCTAAGTCTATTTCTAGGTCTAACTCTTCTTCTATCTTTGGCAAAGATAATCCTTATGTCATAATTTATAGTATAATTGTATCAAAAAAGATATAGGAATGACGTATGCAGTCACTTTTCATTACTGCCACAGGTACAAATGTAGGTAAAACACACACCACCATCAAGCTCATAGAAGCCCTAGCTTCTAAAGGATTCCGTGTAGGTGTCTTCAAACCCATAGAAACGGGCGTAACAGATGAACCCCTCGATGCCTCGTTACTTCTATCTGCGTGTCAAAAAACCAATCCTCACTTTAGACATCTACTGCCCAAAGATATTACAGCCTATACCTTTGCCCTCCCTGCTGCTCCTTTTTGTGCAGACACACAAAAGTCTATCAAAATAGAACATATTATCGACAAATATCATACCCTCTGTAGACTTTGTGATATTTTACTTGTAGAAGGAGCAGGAGGGCTTTTTGTGCCTATTCTCAAAGATTTTATGATGATAGACCTTATAAAAAAGCTCACTATAAAAACCTTACTCGTTACGCCTAGCCGTCTAGGGTGTATCAATGACACCCTACTCTGCTTAGAAGCCCTTAAGTCTCATCATATTGACTTTGATTGGTGTGTCAATCTCTATGAAGACCGTGAAACATTCGCTAAAGTAAGCAAACCGTATTATGATGCCATGCACAAACATTGGTGGCAGGTGGGAAGTAGCTTAGATGTATATGTAGAAAATAATTTTGTTTCAATATAAAATCCGTTATAATTATTGATAATTTTACAAGGAATATTGAATGAAAAGAATCATAACAAGTACAATAATGGGTACACTTTTACTCATGAGTACACTTAATGCAAATAGTACCGTAGTAGTGCCTGATGTGCAAACACAAGTACCCCAAACTAGCGATGCAGTGCAACACAAACTTACTGTCTATGGATGGGTACCTAGTTTTGATGGTACATTAACCTACCAATTACCAGATGGTTCTGATACGCAAAGTGACTTTGCTGTATTTGATGCATTAGATTTTGTTTTGATGGGTAGCTACGAAGCTACAAAAGGCAAATGGTCTTTTTTGGCTGATTTTATCTACGTGGGTGTCTCTGGAGAAGAGACTATCAAGCAAGGTACGATACTAGAAACTTCCTTTGATCAAGAACTTAGCATCTCTATACTCTCACTCTATGGTGGGTACAATGCTATCAAAACAGATAGATATTCACTTGATGTAATTGCTGGATTACGTTCTTTTTCTATGGATGTAGATGCTGACATCAATCTTCCTAATCTACTTCCTACGGTGTCTCTTTCTCCATCTGTAGACATTTATGATGCTGTTATCGGTATCAAAGGTAATATAAAACTTAACCAAAACTGGTATATCCCTTATCTTGTAGATATAGGTATAGGAGATTCAGACCTTACATGGCAAGCAGAAGCGAGTTTGGGGTATCATTTTTCATGGGGAGATATTATTGCTACATACCGTTATATTCACTACGAAAAAGAGGGTCTAAGACTTATCGAAGACTTTGACCTTTATGGTCCTAAAATTGGTGCAGTCTTTCACTTCTAATCAGATATATTAATAAATATAATGTTATGATGACATTTATAAAAACTTTTAAGGAAATAAAATGAAAAAGCTCAACCTTTCACTTGTGACAATTTTAGCAATGACTACCTTCGCCACAGCCAACTCACCCATCGTGATACCAGCACCTGTCGTAGCTCCTGTCGAGCCTATAGACCCTGTCTCTTCTAACACTACACTCACAAATGGTCTTGTTAATGAATTTTACATAGGTGGTGCGTATGGACTTTTGGGTGCTGAGTATCAAGAAGATGTCAATGGAAATACCAATAGCATCTCTTCTGATGAAGATTATTCACAAGCGATGCTTCAAGTAGGATATAAAATCAATCCTTATTTTGGATTTGAAGGTAGATACTGGATAGGTATGAGTGACCAAAGTTGGGAAAACACATTTGATGGTGGACTCACAGCACAAGTAGATACATGGGGTGTGTATACCAAATTCTTTTTACCTATTGGAGATTCGTTTGACATCTATGCACTTCTTGGGTACGCAGAAGCTACCTATAGTATAGAAGGAGAAAATTTTGGAGATGATGACAATGTATTTGATGGTTTCTCTTGGGGTATTGGTACCAATTTTGATGTAGGAGACAATATGTCTATCTATGTAGATTATGTAGGATTGTACAATGATTTTTACACAAACTACCGTGGCAATGACGCAAAGATTATTATTGGTTCACTCAATATAGGTATGAATTTTATTTTCTAAATTATTTCCTATATACTAAGCCTTTTGGCTTAGTATCTCTTCTAAAATTGGTAATTTGCACCAATACTAATACTATCTATAGACCATTCTCTCAATGAAGTATCTGTATTATGTGTATCTGTATTATACATATCTACATAGTCAGCAAAAACAGAGAAATTATCTGTAATCTTAAATCCTGCACCTATACCCCACTGAAAACTACCTTCGTTATTTAAATCAGCTGTTGTATCTACTATGGTTAACTTAGTCTCACCATATCCTAACAATGCATAAACACTAAACTTTTCAGTCACAGGATACATAGGCTTCACATACACGCCCCATGCGTTGAGATTGTTGTCTCCATTCCAATATCGCCCTTCTAATGCGATATACTCGTTATAGATATACCCTCCTTGCATTAACAAAGCATCAGAATCATTGTCTCCACTTAGCTCAATCTCACTACTAAAGAAGTCTGTTCCTACATTGGTAGCACCATACCCCAAACCTACATAGACCCCACTATTATTAGCTCCCGTCTCAGCATTAAGCATACTTGAAGTCCCCATAGCCAATAGAACAATGAGGGAAAGATTAAATTTTTTCATGTTATTTCCTTAATATAATAAATTTATACTTAATTATATACTTTAGATACTTAATATTAAGTGATATGAATAAAACTATAGTCTTAAAATCACCCCCCTTTTTTTTATTTCATTCAACATTTATATGACAAAATCATGTTATAATCTTAGTAATTAAATATATTTTTAGGGAAATAAAATGTTAAATAATACCAATATGTACGATATAAAAAAATTTATATGGGCTATGACAGCCTTTGTGTGGTTGAGTACTGGACAGCTTATGGCCGAGGCAGATATGCAACCTGCTGTCTTTACAGATAGTATCGATCCTGCTCCTGCCAAAGGAGCCTTTGAATATCGCTTGATACTTAGTAATAATGGTAACGATGCTGCTACAAATGTCGAACTAAATGTAACAATGCCTATTGGATTTAGCTATGTAGGTAACAATCTCTCATCTGACTGTAATTACCTTGGTGTGACACCAAGTATTGCTGATGTGTCGGATGTGCTTCAGTGTACCTTTGCTACTTTTGCAGGAAATACCAATAGATTATTGGTTATAGATGTTTTAGCAGGTACAAATACAGGGGTATTTCAATCAGATGCCAATGTCAGCTCTGATGCAGATGCCAATCATGCAAATGATGGTGAGCTAGTAAAGACTACCATTAAAAAAAGTGCTGATCTTAATCTTAGTAAAACAAGCCTTACAAATCCTATCCCAGCAGGAGGGATAGAGACCTATAGCTTTGTAGTAGGAAACCAAGGACCTTACCTCGCCTCAGGTATAACTGTAAAAGACACTTTACCTACAGGATTGACATTTAATGACAATACAACGGGTGCAGGATGGTCTTGTACTGCTGTAGGACAAGATGTTAGCTGTACGGGTCCTGATTTGAATGTGAGCAATACGAGTACATTTACTTTTGATGTAAAGGTCACGTCAAATACAGTAGGTACACTCACCAATGTAGCCATTGCTTCTGCCAATGAATTAGAAGTAAACCCTGATGATAACAGTGGGACAGATGACCTTAGTATTATCACAGGTACAGATGTAAGTATTTCCAAATCCATACAAGAAAATCCTGCAATAGAAAATACAGTTGTTCATTTTGACTTAGTGGTTAAAAATGAAGGTCCTATGGTAGCGGATAATGTCATCATTTCAGATACCTTACCCAATGGATATACAAGCATCTCTGCTAGTGCTGCTGGATGGACTTGTAACATTATAGGACAAAATGTCATTTGTACGAGAGATGATACTGCTATGATTCCCAATATACAAGAAACCATTACTATTACTGCTACAGCCCCTAGTGTAGTAGGTGCAGCAGATACACATACCAATACGGCTGATGTCAATACCACAACAGTAGACCCTATCCCTAGCAATGATAGTGATACGATTAGCTATATTATATGGGCAGACCAAGCAGATTTACAAATCTCTAAAATTAAATCACCCAATCCTGTAGCCGTTGGTTCTGAAGTAGAATCCAATATTACCGTAGAGAATAGAGGTCCTAGAAACACGGACGATGTACAGGTCGTAGATGTATTGGATGAGAATGAAACGTATATTAGTGATTCTGGTACAGATTGGAGCTGTGTTTATAATGCTGTAGAGCATAATGTGACTTGTGATTATGACTTAACTTTAAATAATGGTGATGAAACACCTATATTAACTATTATCACTGTTCCAAATACTCAAGATGCAAACCTAAGCAATAGAGCTTGTACAGGAGGTTCAGGAGGAAGTCTTGAGCCTACTGCAATAGATGAATTTACAGATAATGACTGTAAAGGTGTAGGTGTCGTTGCCACAGGTATCGGTGATCTTAATATTACAGATATAAAAGTGAGTAAAACAACAGATGATGCTCTTATCGATGTAAATGAAACTAGCTTTACTTACACAATAGTAGTAGAAAATATTGGTAAGGATACAGGTAAATCAGTTAAATTTACAGATATTATCCCTCAATATATAGAAGCTCATGGAACAAGATCTGCAACAGGAATCTCTGTCAGTACCACGGCAGGTTCTTGTACACATACTGCTGGTACAGTCGATTGTGATTTGGGTAATATGGATGTAAATGACAGCATTACAATCGGTATCACTGTCACTAGACCAATGAAAGATGGTAATCGAACCAACACAGCTTTTGCGTATTCAGAGCTTACAGGGGATACCAATAGAACCAACAATGAAGACAGTGTAGATGTAATAGTCGAAGAGATAGCAGATATAGAGCTAGTAGAAAAATTGCTTACGTATGTAGGAGATCCTGACCCTATTTTGGCAGGTACAGAGGCTACTTATACGATACAAGTACGCAACAATGGTCCTTCCATTGCAAAAGATGTAAATGTCTCTGATGTCTTTGGGATAGGAGAAGAAAGTTATACCTATATCTCCTCTTCCTCTACCAAAGGTAGTTGTGCCTATGATACCAACAATAAAACCGTTGATTGTCAAATCGGTGATATGGCGTATAGTACAACAGAGACCATTACTGTTGTCATTCGTCCTGACCATAATGCAACAGTGTCTGGAGATTGGAATATTAGCAATATCGCTAGTGTAGTGACATCATCACCTGATTCAAATACATCAAATAATGATAAAAATCAGACACTTCGTGTCAATTTAGGTGAATTAGATATTTCTATAGAGATTAACGAATCACCTACTTTTCAAGAGCCTGTTCCTTTTGATATTGCTAACACTTCTGCTAATATTATTGTTTATGAAGTTGTTGTGCAAAATTTAGGACCCTCACTTGCTACAGATATAAATTTTAGTGTACATGTCAATAATGTTTTTCCTAATAATAATCAAGATCTAACATTTTTACGAGATACAAGCGATGAAAATGGTACAGATGATGGCAATGGTAATATTTGTAGCGACCCTAGTCCTATTACATTTGAAGTCAATGCCTCAGCTCCAAAGATTTATTGTACCCCTCCTGATTTGGCAGTCAATGGTGAATATAAAAGATATCTTGTCTATCATATAGAAAATGCCCCTCACCTAGTCTCTGGAGATGTGTATCATGTAGATGTTAATGTCACTACAAAAGAGACAGAATTAGAATACAATAATAATACCGAAGATGAAAGAACAACCGTACGAATAAAAACCGATCCACAAATCATAAAAACGGTCTCAAAAACACAGGTTGAGATAAATGAAGACTTTACCTATACACTACAAATCATCAATAATGGACCAGGCTTTAGTCCTGATACCAATGTAACAGATTATCTTCCTATTGGTATGATACTTACAGATACACCTACGACAACAAAAGTAAACAATGATGGGTCATTAGGTATTTGTACAGGAAGTTTAGGTGCTACAAGTTTTACTTGTAATGTAGATAGTTCAGATGGTACTTTGCATAGTCAAGATGGTGACCCTACTGGAATTTGGGAAGTAAATATTACTGTACCTGTAAAATTTATTACCTATGAGGGTGGAGCATCTTCTAGTTATACCAGTATCAATGAAGCAAATGTATCTACAAATGGACCAGACACCAATAAAACAAACAATGAAGACAATGTCAGTGTTTTAGTTTATAAACCTGCACTCATTGGAGACAGAGTATGGCTAGATAAAAATGCAGATGGTAAGCAAAGATTACCAACATCCAATGAACCTGGGATTGAAGGAGTAAGTGTCTATTTACTTGATGAAAATGGTACACGCTTACAAACCAAGATAACCAATGCTCTTGGTTTGTATAGTTTTGATATCAATCATGCAGGAGATTATTTTGTAGAGTTTAATCTTACCAATGTTAAGGGTGTAGATATGACAGGAAAATTACATGTATCCCCTAAATATGCTACAAACTTACCAGATACTAATGAAGATTCTAATGTTAACCCAACGGGGCGTACTGATATTTTTAGGGTCAATTATGGTGATAATAATCAAAGCATTGATGCAGGACTCTATATGCTCGTGGGTCTAGGAGATAAAGTATGGTTAGATAAGAATGCCAATGGGAGACAAGATGGTGGAGAACCAGGCGTTCCTAATGTAAAAGTAACCCTTTGGTATGATGGGAATGATACACAAGTCTTAGTAGATGCCAATGGCACGTCTTTTGGAGCAGGAGGAGCAATCCTTACCAATGGTTTTGGTAAGTATATTTTCAATAATTTAAAACCTGATAAGTATTATGTGAAATTTGATAAAACAACCCTTCCTCCTAATCATGTCTTTACGACAATAAATGTGGGAAACAATACTGGAGATTCTGATGCAGACCGTATCACAGGAAAATCTGAAACGAGAACAGTAGATTCAAGTACAACGCTAGGAGACTATCTTACCTATTTAAAGTTAGATGCAGGGATTTATGAGCCTGTCACTATTGGAGATTATGTTTGGCATGATGCCAATGGAGATGGCATACAAGATGCTATAGAAAATGTACTGCCTAATGTAAAAGTGGAACTGATGAACAGTGGATGTAGTGCATTAATCACCAATGACCAAAATTCTAGTGCTGCTTTTTCAAATACCCTCATTAGCGACTCTTTTGGATTATACCTTTTTGAGAACCTTAAGCCTGATACCTATTGTGTACGGTTTACAGCTCCTAATGGTACACAATATGTCCTTACACAAGCCAATCAAGGTTTTGATACCAATGATTCTGATGCCAATGGTCTAGGTACAATCACAGGGAATACAAGTGACTATACTTTAAACTCAGGAGATGACAATAGAAGTGTAGATGCAGGATTTTATATCCCTCTTACTATAGGTGATAGAGTATGGGAAGATAAAAACTATAATGGTATTCAAGACAATGGAGAGATAAATGTAACGGGTATGACTGTAGAACTGATTGAAAATGGTTCACCTACTGGAAAATTTGAAATCACAGATAGCAATGGCTATCTCTTCACAGATTTACCTCCAGGTCCTCGATATTCTGTGAAATTTACACCTTTAGTAGGATATAACTTTACTTTACAAAATGCTTCTTCTAATGATGAAGATGATTCAGATGCTGATAGTTCAGGAGTAGTACTAGAACAAACACCACTTACTTTCTCTTCTGATTCTAATCTTAGCTTTGATGCAGGGGTCTATACTCCTGTGGTTATAGGTAATTTCGTTTGGGAAGATATGGATGCAGATGGTATTCAAGATGAGACAAACAAAGGTATCGCAGGTGTAGTAGTAACTCTAATAATGGATACTATAGTACAAACTAGTACAACAGCCACAACAGATACTAACGGTTACTATGAGTTTAATACTAGCTACGACCTCAAACCAAATCATACTTATAGTGTAGAGTTTGCTGTACCAGTAGGATATGTTGTAACCACACAAAATAGTAGTAGTACAACAGATTTATTGGATTCTGATGCCAATATTACAGGTCAGGGTGTAGCCTCTACTCCTACAATGTACTCAGCTGATAGTAATCATACCCTAGATTTAGGACTATATAAACCAGCATCATTTGGTAACCGTGTATGGATAGATAATGATGGTGACGGTAAACAAGATGGTGGAGAAGTAGGACAAGTAGATGTCAATGTAAGACTATATGATATTAATAATACACAAATCAAAAAAGATGTTTATGGTAACTTGTTTACTAATGGTGATGCAAATGGAGTTATCACTACAGATGCAGATGGTCTATATCACTTTACCAATCTAAAACCATCAAGATACTATGCTATTTTTGATAAGGCTTCTCTACCTATTGACTATGTATTTACTAAAAAAGATGCTGTAGGGAATAATAATGATAGTGATGTTAATTTAGTTACAGGTAAATCAAATAATATCACTCTAAGTTCAGGAGAAGATGATAACTCAACAGATGCAGGTATTTATATCCCTGTAAGTATTGGTGATTATACATGGCATGATATAAATGGAGATGGAATACAAGACAGTAATGAGTCAGGGTTAGCCAATGTTACTGTAGAGCTTTTCCGTACTTCAGGTGATGTACCAGTACTCTCTGATTTAAATGGAACAGTCTTTCCTACTCTAACGGATGCTAATGGTACTTATCTCTTTGATAATCTTCGTCCAGATGATTATTATCTTAAATTTACGCTAAATACTGGTTATGTTATTACAAAGCAAGATACAACAACAGGAGCAGGAAATGATAATAATGATTCCGATGTAGATGGTGTAGGTACAGCAACAGGGCGTACAACCGACTATGAATTAACTTCAGGTGAAGACAATGTGAGCGTCGATGCAGGTTTCTATTTGGAAATCAAAATAGGTGACAGAGTATGGGAAGATGAAAACTATAATGGTGTCCAAGATACTGGAGAACGTAATGTCTCAGGTGTAACAGTCACACTTGTGCGTGATGGAAGCTTAGTACCCTCTAAGACTACAATAACCGATGGATATGGTGAATACCTCTTTGAACATTTAGCCCCAGGCTATAGCTATAGTGTACATTTTTCAAACCTTCCTACAGATTTTAAGTTTACACAGCAAGATAAAGGTGGAGATGATGAGCTTGATTCTGATGTCAATGCCACAGGCTATGCCTCTGGAGAAACAGGAATTGTTTCCTCAGATGATAAAAATATGACATTTGATGCAGGTATCTACAAACCCGTAACCATAGGAAATTTCGTATGGGAAGATACGAATGCCAATGGTATTCAAGAGAGTGGAGAACCTGGAATTGAAAATGTACTTGTTACTTTGGTCAAAGATGGTACTGTGATGGGAATTACAGATACAACAGATAGTAATGGTTTTTATGATTTTAATGTCAGTTACGATTTGAAACCAGACCATAACTATTCTGTACAATTTTCAAATTTACCTACGGGTGGACGACCTTATTTGGTGACAAAAACTGATGCAGGAAATGATGATGCATTGGATTCGGATATTGTAAGCATAGGAACAGCAATACAAAGTACCCCGACAATGTATTCAGGTGAAGATAATCAGACACTAGATGCAGGGTTTTATCGTCCAGCGTCTTTAGGAAACAGAGTATGGTATGATGACAATGCCAATGGTATACAAGATATAGGAGAAGGCAATGTTTCAGGTGTAGGAGTAACGCTTCATTATGATGGTAATGGTAGTGTAGTAGATACCAATACTACCGATGCCAATGGACACTATCACTTTGACAATCTAAGACCAGGATCATATTATGTTGTATTTGATACCACTACTTTAGGCACAGGGTATGTCTTGACAGATCAAAATGTATCAAGCACTACAGAGGATTTAGATTCAGATGCCAATGCAATCACAGGTCGTTCAGATACAGTCACACTTATCTCCAATGAAGACAACAATGAGACCGATGCAGGTATCTATACACCTGTGAGTATTGGTGACTATACTTGGATTGATACCAATGGAAATGGACAACAAGATACAAGCGAACTAGCACTAGAAAAAGTCAAAGTTGAACTTTGGAATGCTAGTGGACAAGTGACACAAGACCTCAATGGTCTAGCATTAATGACAGAAACCAATGCTACAGGAGGGTATCTCTTTGAAAATTTACGACCTGATAGCTATTATGTCAAATTTATAGCACCTACAGGAACCGACTATGTCATTACACTTCAAGATAATAGTAGCTCTGATACAAATGATTCAGATGCAAATGGCACAGGTACAGTAGCAGGACAAACAAACATAACAGTACTCAACTCAGGAGATAAAGACCTTAGATTAGACGCAGGGTTTTATTTACCAGTAAGTCTAGGTGACTATGTATGGGAAGACCTAAATGCAAATGGTGTACAAGATGTAGGTGAGCCAGTAATATCAGGAGTAGCTGTTTATCTTCTTGATGATACAGGAGTAAGAACAGGAGTA